>JASEHG010000017.1 GCA_030018855.1 Candidatus Brocadiaceae bacterium | reverse complement strand
CAGGCTAAAGTCATGCCAAAGGCAGACCTGCCTCAGGCACGGCCTGCGGCTACATCAATCCTGTTGTTTCTTCTTAAAGAGTTCTCCCAGCTTGGAGACAAACTGAGGGTCCCCTTCCTTTTCGGCCCTCTTTTTGGCCTCTTCTTTAATCTTCTTTACGTCTATAATGCTCCCCAGGCATTCCTCGGCCGCCTTGCACCATTCCACACAGGTAGGTATCCTGTCCTTGAAAATGGTGTTACCGCACCTGCATTCAGTCTTCTCCTCATCGCCAAACATCTCCACCATCCTGCCACATTTGTGGCATCTCCTCTCCACAATGGTAGGGGCGGTGGTTTTAAGACTGCCTGGGCATCTGACCTTTCCCATGATATATCCTCTGGTCTACTGGGTTTTCTTGTTAATCTTCCTGGACGAGTGTCCTATTAAGGGTAGTGCCACACCGACAGGTGGCCTCCTCATCACTCCATATCTCTTCCACCTTGCCACACTTAGGACACTTTACCTCTATTGGCCTTGGCGTGGAAGGCTTCCAGTAAGATGAACAACAAGATGAACAACTGTTTTGGGACACACAAAAAGTCTAACAAAAATGTTACCAGTCGTCAAGGGTTAGCCCTTTGCTTATGGAAAACAATTAACAAATCTGATATAGACATATCTTGAGGTATAGCAAAGGAATGGAAAAATCTGTGTAAACCAATGGTGCTGGAGGGTTGGTAAATATGGTAGATAGGCTTATTGAATTTTATGGTACGGAATGCGTCCATTGCAGGAAGATGGACCCGCTGATGGAGAGGCTGGAGAGGGAGGAGAGGGTAAAGATAACCAGGCTGGAGGTATGGCATAACAGTCAGAATGCCACCTATATGGAAAAAGTGGATAGGGACGAGAAGGGCAGGCGTTTCTGCGAGGGTGTCCCCTTTTTCTATAATGAAAAGACGGGTAAGAAGATATGTGGCGAGGCAAGCTACGAGAAGCTCAAGAAATGGGCCCTCGGTAAATAACAGTTAAAATAGTGGGTAAAGCAATGTCTAAAAAGGTCGTAGCCAATTTTAAGGTAGAGTACTGGCAGATTCTAGACGCCAATGGAAACGTGATAGTAGGGGCACGGCATGCCATGCCCCTACCCATGCCGAGGCTCAGTCCAGACCAGATTAAGGAACTCTACGAGCTTATGCTCCTCACTAGGACCTTTGACGAGAAGGCCTTCCACTTGCAAAGACAGGGGCGGATAGGGACCTACCTGCCAGTAAGGGGACAGGAGGCCTCCCAGGTGGGCACGGCCTACGCCCTGGATAAAAACGATTGGGTCCTCCCCTCAGGAAGGGACATAGGAGTCTGCATTACAAGGAAACTCCCCCTTCACATGATTCTCCAGTACAGAGGTGGCGACGAGCGGGGAGTCAGGGTTCCCGAAGGGCTAAACATCTTCCCCTTCACCATCCCCAGCTCCACCCATATACCCCACTGCACAGGGGTAGCGTGGGCCTCCAAGCTACAAAGGCAAAAGGCCGTCACAATGGGCTATTTCGGTGACGGTGCCACCTCCAGGGGGGATTTCCACGAGGGGTTAAACTTCGCAGGGGTATATAAGGTGCCCGTAGTATTTGTCTGTGAGAACAACGGGTACGCCATCTCATTACCCAGGGCCAAACAGACTGCCGCAGAGACCATTGCCCAGAGGGCCTTCGCCTACGGTTTCGAAGGCATACAGGTAGACGGTAACGACGTCTTTGCGGTTTACAGTGCAGCGAAATATGCCGTGGAAAAGGCCAGAAAAGGGAAGGGCCCTACCCTAATAGAATGTGTTACCTACAGGATGGCAGACCACTCCACCGCCGATGACGCCTCAAGATATAGGAGCCAGAAAGAAGTAGCCAAATGGGCAAAAAGAGACCCCATAGACAGGCTGGGAAAATATATGAGGAAAAATAAACTCCTCAGTGATAAGAGTAAAAAAGCCCTTATGGAAAAAATCAAAGAGAAGGTGGATAAGGCCGTAGAAGAGTACGAAAAGATTGCCCCACCCCAGCCGGAGGACCTATTTAAATATACCTATGCCCAGATGCCAGAGAAGCTACAGGAGCAGATGAAGGAACTGCTAGGGGAATAATATGCCTATCCTCAACATGGTGGAGACCATTAACCTTGCCCTGAAACAGGAGATGAAGAAGGACAAAAAGATGATAGTGTTGGGCGAGGACGTGGGAAGAAACGGTGGGGTCTTCAGGACTACTGATGGCCTGCAAAAGTTGTTTGGCGAAGAAAGGGTGGTTGATACCCCCCTCTCTGAGATAGGGATCGTGGGGAGCGCCATCGGCATGGCCGTTAATGGGCTACACCCCGTGGCCGAAATCCAGTTCAGCGGATTCCTCTATTCCCCCTTTGACCAGATAATAAGCCATGCAGGCAGGATGCGTACAAGGAGCAAGGGGAGGTTCTCCTGCCCCCTTGTGATAAGGTGTCCGTATGGCGGGGGAATCAGGGGACTGGAGTTGCACTGCGAGAGCCCAGAGGCCATCCTGTCCCATACGCCCGGTATAAAGGTAGTAGTCCCCTCAAGACCCTACGATGCAAAAGGCCTCCTCATCTCTGCCATAAGAGACCCCGACCCTGTTATCTTCTTTGAACCCATGAGGATTTATCGGGCAATAAAAGAAGAAGTCCCCGAAAAGGAATACACTATACCCCTGGGCAAGGCCAGTATCGTCAAAGAAGGGACAGACCTTACGGTTATCTCCTGGGGCGCCATGATGAGATATACCCAGGAGGCTCTGGCTAAGACTGACTACAAGGCAGAAATCATTGACCTCAGGACTATCAGCCCCCTGGATACAGAGACCATCGTAAACTCAGTTAAAAAGACCGGCAGGTGTCTCATCGTCCATGAGGCGGCAAAGACCTGTGGCCTGGCCGCCGAGATAATTGCCCAGATAAACGAAAGGGCCCTCCTCCACCTGGAGGCGCCAGTGGAGAGGGTTACAGGCTTTGACGTCCCCTATCCCCTCTACAAGCTAGAAGGCCACTACCTACCAGATGAGAAGAGGATACTGCGGGCGGTGGAAAGGGTGATGAAATTTTAGGTTTAACGACATGTTAAAATCATATCTGAAAAAAATATCTGAGGTTGCTAACCGAGGGGACGCAAGAGAAGAAAGTTATTACTCCATTCTTGAAGGGTTGCTGAGAGAATATGCAGAATCAGTCAGTAAGAGAAATATTTATGTAACCACTCTGCCAAAGAAGACTGAAGCCGGCAACCCAGATTTCAGGGTCTGGGATGGAAGTCAACACATAGTGGGCTATATAGAGGCCAAAGGGCCAACGGTAGAGTATCTAGACCAGATAGAAACTACAGAGCAACTGAAGCGTTATCTTCACACCTTCCCTAACTTGATATTAACCAACTTTTTTGAATTCAGGCTCTACCGCAACGGCGCCCTGATAGATAAAGTCCTAACCGGCAGGCCATTTATTGCCCACCAGCTTAAGACCACCCCACCAGTAGAGAAAGAATCCGATTTTCTAAAACTCCTTGAGAAATTCTTTTCCTTCTCCATGCCCAGGGTCTACGACGCAAAGACCCTGGCGGTGGAACTGGCAAAGAGGACGCGCTTCCTCAAGGACGAGGTCGTTGCACAGGAACTGAAGGAAGAAGAGAAGGTAGGGAAAGGGTTTATCCTGGGATTCTATCAAGCATTCAAACAATATCTTATAAGCGACCTTTCTGTAGAGGACTTTGCCGACCTCTACTCACAGACCGTTACGTACGGACTATTTGCCGCCCGCACCCGCTCAAAGAATGGATTCAACAGAAAGCTGGCATACGACAACATTCCACATACCATAGGAATATTAAGAGACGTATTCAAGTTTATCTCTATTAAAGACCTACCACAGCAGATGGAGTGGATTATTGACGATATCTCGGAGGTCTTGGCAATTACCGACGTAAACAACATACTCCACCAGTTCTTCCACGAGGGCAAGGGTAGAGACCCTATAGTCCATTTCTACGAAACCTTCCTGGCCGAATATGACCCCGTAATGAGGGAAAAGAGGGGTGTATATTACACACCGGAACCGGTTGTCTCCTATATTGTCCGCTCCTTGCATAGCATTTTGAAGAACGACTTTGATAGAAAGGATGGATTTGCGAGTACCTCGGTTACCGTTCTAGACCCCGCTGCCGGCACCCTCACCTTTTTGGCCGAGGCAAGTAAACTAGCGGTGGAGGAGTTTGTTTCCAAATATGGTGAGGGTACTAGAGAAGCCCTGATAAGGGAGCATATCCTTAAAAACTTCTATGCCTTTGAATTGATGATGGCCCCTTACGCAGTGGGCCACCTGAAGATGTCCTTCCTCTTAGAAGAACTAGGCTACAGACTCCAGAAGGATGACAGGTTCAAGCTCTACCTAACCAATACATTAGAAATGGAAGAACTGGCCCAGACAGAACTCCCAGGCATGGCCTCACTCTCCGAGGAGTCCCACCTGGCAGGCAAGGTCAAAAAGGAACAGCCTATCCTGGTCATACTTGGCAATCCGCCATATTCGGGCCATTCCTACAATCTGGGAGAATGGATATCAAAGGAGATTAGGGCCTACTATCAGGTTGGTGGGAAACCCTTAAAGGAAAAAAATCCTAAATGGCTCCAAGACGATTACGTAAAGTTCATCCGCTTTGCCCAGTGGAAGATTGATACGGCAGGGGAGGGGGTCCTGGGATTCATCACCAATCATGCCTATCTTGATAACCCTACCTTCAGGGGCATGAGGCAGTCCCTGATGGACAGTTTTAATGAGATTTATTTACTTGATTTGCACGGCAATGCACGGAAGAAGGAGAGATGTCCCGATGGCTCTAAAGACGAGAATGTCTTTGATATACAGCAGGGGGTGGCTATTGCCCTTTTCATAAAGAGGCAGGGTGTGAAGAAAGGGTGCAAGGTTTATCATTCGGAGGTTTGGGGGTTGTGGGAGAAGAAATACAATTGGCTTCTGAAGCATGATATAGAAACGACCAAATGGCGAACGCTGTCACCCAAATCTGAATTTTACCTCTTTATTCCTAGAGATGAAAAACTCTTAAAAACCTACGAGAAGTATCCAAAGGTGGCCGACCTCTTCCCTGTAAATAGTGTAGGAATAGTTACGGCAAGGGATAGTTTGACAATAAGATGGACACCTGATGAGGTCTGGTCTACGGTATTAAACTTTTCTAAGATTGATAAAGAACTTGCTAGAAGGGCTTATAATCTAGGCAAGGATGCAAGGGACTGGAAGGTGGAACTGGCACAAAAGGATTTAACAGATAGTGGTTTGGACAGAAAAAAGATAGTACCAATACTATACAGACCATTTGACGTAAGATACACCTATTACACTGGCAATTCAGGAGGGTTTCATTGTAGACCACGTCCAGAGGTCATGCGACATATGCGACAGGAGAATCTGGCAATGTGCGTTGGGCGTGCTGGTCAGGTTGTTGGACTTGAACGTGGATGGAATATTGTATTTTGTTCTGAACACATAGAGGACTTTAATCTTTTCTATCGCGGTGGAAATGTTAATTTCCCCCTCTACCTCTACCCCAAAAAGGACAACCCGGGAAAGAAGTCTTCTGGCGGTATTATGATGCTCTTTGAACCACAGGCAGAGTATGGGGTAAAAAGGCCGAACCTGTCCCCTGCACTTGTGGAGCAATTGACAAAGACCTTTAAGAAAGCACCCTCCCCTGAACAAATCTTCTTTTACATCTATGCCGCCCTCTACTCAAACACCTACCGCACCAAGTACGCCGAGTTCCTGAAAATGGATTTTCCAAGGATTCCTTTTACAAAGAACTATAAACTTTTTAATAAGCTGGCTGAATATGGGGAAAGGCTTGTTAATTTGCATTTACTCAAGTCAACTGAACTTGACCCTCCAGTTGCCAGGTTTCAGGGTAAGGGAGATAACACTGTTGATAAAGTAAGGCATGAGAAAGGCAAGGTCTATATAAATAGGGATAGATGGGTTGAGGAGGTAGACGCAGAAGTCTGGCAATATCAAATAGGAGGCTACCGGGTCTGTGATAAATGGCTAAAGGACAGAAAAGGAAGAAGGTTGTCTCTTGAAGATATAAGACATTACTGCAAGATTATTACTGCCCTTCAAAAGACAATTGATATCCAAAAAACTATTGATAGTGTTTATCCAAAAGTGGAAGAGGATGTAGTAGAACTTGAACAATAAGCAAATGGCATAAACCCATGGCATACCAATTTAAATTCCCAGACATTGGCGAAGGCATTGTGGAGGGTATTGTTGTAGGGTGGAAGGTCAAGGAGGGGGACAGGGTCAAGACTGACCAGGACCTGGTGGATGTGGAGACAGAGAAGGCCATCTTCACCCTCCCCTCCCCCAGGGAAGGGGTAATACTGAAGATACATTTCAAAGAAGGCGACACCGTACCCGTAGGCCAGCCACTGGTCACCATTGGAGAGCCAGGGGAGAAGGTTGTGGAGGCAATGCCAGTAAAGGCCGTACCTCCTACCCCATCGCCAATACCTGCCGGGGTGTCAAAAGAGGTGATGGCCGGGGCCAGACCGCCTAAAAAGGTATTAGCCACACCTGCCATAAGGAAACTTGCCAGAGAACTTAAAGTAGACCTTTCCCGGATTGAAAGTACCGGCAAGGGGGGCAGGATTACTGAGACGGACGTCAGGACCTTTGCCAAGGCGGTATCCGCCCCAGGCGGACCTGGCGTCTTGAAGGCAGAGGAAAAAGAGGCCCCTGTTGTTAAAGAGGTAAAAAAGTACGACATGTACGGCTACGTCACCAGGATTCCACTTAAAGGGGTGAAGAAGGTAACGGCCAAGCGGATAAGGACTGCCCTGGATAATGCCGCCCACGTCACCCACCACGATGAGGCCGACGTAACCCACCTGGTAGAGATACGGGAGAGGCATAAAGAATATGCAACCAAGCGGGGCGTTAAGCTGACCTACATACCATTCGTAATAAAGGCAGTCATTGAGGGGCTAAAGGACCATCCCTACCTCAACGCCACCCTGGAAGACGAGGAGATAGTACTCAAGAAGTATTTTAATATCGGGGTAGCAGTGGACACCCCGGATGGCATCATAGTGCCAGTAGTCAAAGGGGCCGACCAAAAGACCATCCTTGAGCTGGCCAGGGAGATAGAAGCCCTGGCCAGAAAGGCCCTGGAGAGGAAGATTGACCTGGCAGACCTCCAGGGGGGCTCGTTCACCATCACCAATATAGGCATGATTGGTGGGACTTACTTTACCCCAATAATAAATTATCCGGAGGCGGCCATCCTGGGGCTGGGCAGGATTACGGAAAGACCTGTAGTAAAAAATGGCAACATAAACATTGGAAAGATTCTGCCCCTTTCCCTCTCATACGACCACAGGGTAGTGGACGGGGCCGACGCCGCCAGGTTCATGAACACCGTCAAGGAACACCTTGAAGACCCTGACCTATTCCTGGTAGAACTGGGAAGACAGACGGAACATTAATGGTAGTGGCATCCGCCTCAGGCGGACCGTGCCCCTACATCTTTAAGAAAGGGGGAAAAAATGCTTCTCAAACTACTTGTGGGTTACATTATGACTATTTTATTACTGACAGGATCAGAGGAGACTACGGCTATGGATATAAAAAGTTCGGCCTTCAAGGCCCAGGAAAAAATCCCTGCTAAGTATACCTGTGAAGGGGCGGATGTCTCCCCACCACTGAGCTGGACGGACGTACCAGAGAAGACCCAGGGTCTTGCCCTAATCTCTGACGACCCTGATGCCCCCGTAGGCACATGGGTTCACTGGGTAATATACGACCTCCCCCCTGAGATGAGGGAACTTCCCGAAGGGGTAGCCAAGACAGAGGTTGTTGAGAACGGGGCAAAACAGGGCGTAAACGATTTTAGGAAGGTGGGTTACGGAGGCCCATGCCCACCCCCTGGCCCGGCTCACCGCTACTTCTTCAAACTCTATGCCCTTGACACGAAACTCGGTCTACCCCCCAGGGCCACCAAAAAGGACGTAGAAAAGGCCATGAAGGGCCATATCCTCGCCCAGGCAGAACTGGTGGGGCTTTATAAGCGTTAACCTTCTCCTGATGTAGGGGCACGGCGCGCCGTGCCCCTACACATTATTCTTCCCTCCCTCCACCTGAGGCGGAGGTGGAGTTCTTCAGAGGTCTTATTATATAAAGTACTTAGAAAAGAAGGGCCATTTCCAGGAATCTCTCCGAAAATTTTGCCCCTCTAGGCACTATGTGGTATACTTTCTTTAGTGGCTCTCTAGAGAGCAAGGGTTGTTTGGTGGGCATTTAGGATGCCGGCTCTTTCCCCTCCTCGTCAACGAGGGGGAGAAAAAGCCGGCCGGGAGGTGAAAGATGAGCCTAGCTATCCTAGCGGTCTTTCTCCTGGTTCCCTGCATGGCTTTTGGGTATGAAGAGCCGATGGAGTGCGCCTTCATGACGGTAAGCCCAGGTGCCGTATCCCTTGATACAGGGATTACAGACGAGGTCTATGTCACCATACTTGACAACGAGAAGAAACCAATGTATGGGCACTTGATCACCGTCACGAATGAGCACCCTGAGTTCGTCATAGTTGAGCCTAAAGAGGCGATAACGGATGCGGACGGCAAGGTCGCTTTTAGATTAACGACTTTGGTCTGCCATGACGAGACTTGGTGCCCCATTAATGTCCTTTTTGCATGCAAGGACCGCGAGGCCTCTCTGTACCTTGACTAAATCAGGAGGCCTGGGGAATTAGACCAGAAGACAGGAAGATGGGCAAGGCCCAATAAGATACAGAAATTGGCCTGCCCATCTTCCTTGTTTTGATGGAAGTTTACTGTTTCCTACGCTGGTAAGTAGCCGCTCGCCTCAGGCGGGCGAGAAACAACGCAACCTAAAGGTTGCGGTTATTATTATCTACAGGAGGTCAAAGATGTGTAAGACCTGTGCAAGGCATAATCCAAAAAAGAAGAAATAGACGTCTGTGTGTGGAGTATATGGAGAGGCTGTTGCCCAACCCTGACCCTACGCCCATTGCAGGCCAAGGCGGGTGGCCACTCCTGGCCCCTGCATCTTCAGGCTTTATTCCACCCTCTGGGCTATAATGCTCGCAACTGCCTTACGTCCCTCCACCACCATCTCTCTATAAAGGACCACATCTTTGCCTGCGCTAAGGAAGGCTTACCTCTTTTTCCCTAACAAGACTGGATAAGGAATTCAACAAAAACTCCTTGGCATCAAGAATCTCCAAGAGCACTGGTTCACCTTTCTTAGAAAAGTGGATTATCACCTGCCCAGATTCTTCGGCATAGTCTATGGGTTTATCAGAGAGTTCCACTAAAATAGCGTCAGCGTCCTTGCTGTACCTAATCTTTCTCATATCTTTCTCTTCTTCCTGGATAAAAGGTTATAATGATAATCTCCTCCCGTATTTCTTCATATACCACACGAAGGACGTGTGTCGGACTGATTCGCTTTTGAGCAATCTTGCGATTTTTATACCCCGTTTCAACTCTTTCAGGGGATTTTATTGTGTCTTCTAGTGTCTTGGTTTCTACAGTAAAACCATGAGACCTTAGTATACCTCTTTTTATAAGAGCATGCTCAGAGAATTTTATCTTTTTTGTCCTCGTCATTCCACCTTCTGGGCTATAATGCCAGCAACGGCCTTACGTCCCTCCACCACCATCTCCCTATAAAGGACCACCTTCAAATCACTGAAGAGGCGTAGGAGTTCGTTGGTGTCCAGGAGGTAGTCAGGGTTCTTAGGGCCGCTGAAACCATGTTTGAGGTTATCCTTGGTATAAGTCTCCATAATAATCATCCCCCCTGGCTTGAGGGCCGCCTTCATCTGTGGTATGAGGCCCCTCTGGAGGTAGTAGAAGCAGGCCACCACGTCATAGGTTTCCCTGGGGAGTTGATAATTATCTAAATCGGCCTGGAAGGCCCTGATGCCCACCCCCTTTTCCAGTGCTAGGCGTCTTGCCTTCTCCAGGGCATGGGTAGAGATGTCTACCCCCTCCACCTCAAAACCCTTTTGGGCCAGAAAGACGGCATTTCTCCCCTCGCCCATGGCAAGGACAATGGCCCTGCCTTTTGGAAGGAATTCCACGTTCTCCTTAAGGAACTCTACAGGCTCCTTTCCATAGACATACTCAGGCGTGGCGTAACGCTCCTCCCAGCGGTGGCGGTCCTCCTCATTGCCATTGGAAACCCCTACCAGCAAGGTAAAAGACAATAACCACAAGACAAAAAAAAGGTATATGTCGTCCATATACAATCCTACCCTTCCCTTCATGATGGCTTACGTCCAACTACGAAGGATTCCATAGTCAATAGCCCCAGGGCAGTAACGAGCAGGATGGGCCAAAGCCTTAGGCCGGCGACAAGACCCTCATGCCCCCCTACGGTCCCCCCTGCAACCCCAAAAGGGCCCAGACCCACCCTCTCTTCTCCCAGGGATGACCTCAACTGGGCAGGGTCTATCCTGGAGAGGTCGCTCTCTCTTGGGTCCACGTTCACGGCAAAGACCGTCCAGGGGACCGGGGACTGCCTCTCTGCAACAGGCCCACCTGAGGCGGACACTACCCTCTTTATACGATAGATGCCAGGATAATCAGTTTGTGAGACCACCATGGCCCTGGAGGGATGGCTCTTTATAGAGGGGCTGAAGAGATTACCCCCTGGGTCTAACACCTCCATAGAGGCATCCTCCTGGAAGAGGGGCATCTCCCACTCCTGGCCCACTATAACCTCCCCAGGCCCTACCTCTATTAAATTGCCGGCAAGATACAGACATATCTGTTGTATTAGAGGCAAAAAGATAGGCTTCACCGGCAGGTCAGTCCAATCCCTGTCAAAAGTAGAAGTAAAGAGCATAGAACGCCCCTTCCCACACGACATCTCCAGCAGGGCCGGGGCGCCATTGGAATAGCTTAATACGGTGCTAACGCTTCCCGTAGCCTGCGGTTCAACGAGGAAGACCTTGTAAAAATTGGATGCCCCCATCAGGGCTGAACTCTCCCCGGCAAAGACCCTCAAAACAGGGTGTGAGGTATCAAGGGGACCGAGGCTTAACCCGCCTGATTCCTTAGGGGACTCCACTGCCATACGTAGTTTGGGTACTAATTCTCCCAGGGAGGTATTGTAGTACTCCGTCCGCACATTATTGCCCAGACTAAATAAGACCCTCCCCCCCTCTTTCACGTAACTGGTCAATTCTGCTACTTTCTGAGATGGTAGCTCCTCCACGTTGGCCAGGATAACCAGGTCAAAGTCCTTAAACCTCACCGATGGTATCTCCTTGGGTATTATGACCGTAGGTTTTATGTAAGAGTGATGGAGCCGGGCAGGGTTAAGGGCCCTCTCCAGATAAAAGCTCTCGCATTGATAAAGGTAGATGCTGGGCGCACCGTCTATGACCAGCACCGACATATCCTTTACTGAGGGGAGTGTGAAATAACGCTGGTTGTCAGCAACCAATCCACCGTCAGCAGATTCCACTATCTCTACACAACCCCAGAGGACGGCCTCTCCAGGGGTATCCAGGAAGAATTCCTTAACTGCCTGGGAGCGCGGTGGGAGGTCCAGGAACCCCTGGGCTGTGCCTTTTCCATTAGTAGTGGGCCTGTCACCCCACCTAACCCTGACCAGTAGGTCCCTCACGTGTGCATCAGAGAAGTTCTGGACGGTGGCCTTAAGGTGTACCTTACCGTCCTTTCTGGTCCAATCATAACTAGACTCCAGGGCTGTTATGGCCAGGTTGGAGAGGGGCTGTCCCTGGGCAGTATCAATTATATGGAGGAACGCCGCCGCTTCCTTGAAGGAATCAGCCAGGTCTTGGGGTTCTCTCCAGCTATTCTGGGTCAGGTCTGTAAAGAGGAAGACCCTCTTTAATTCCTTTTTTGAGCCATTAAGTAGTGAAAGGGCCTTCTCAAGGGAGGGGTTAATCGGGGTAGAGTAAAAGGAGGGCACAATGCCATCTAACGACTCCAGGAGTCCAGCCCTATCAGAGGTTAGTCCGCTCCGCCTGGGGCGGACAGACAGTCCACCTGAGGCGGAATGGGTAGCCAGGACATATCCCTCGTCAGAGGGCGAGAGACTGGCGATGATCTCCCTGGCCCGTGCCTTGGCCTGGGCCAGGAGGGTGGATTCTCCAGTCTGGTAGTTCATGCTGAAAGAGTTGTCAATTATAAAGACGTTGCTAGAGGAGGCGCCTATGGGTGCCAGGGCTAGTCCCCTTTCCTGGAGCAGTGGTTTGGCCAGGGCAAGGGCTATAAGGAGGATTGCCCCCGCCCTGAGGAGGAGCAGGAGGAGGTGCTGGAGTTTGAGACGGGCCTCTATCCTCTTCTGGGAACGGAGGATAAAATCTATGGCCGCAAAGTGGTACAGGGGGGCCCTGCGTCTACCCATAAGGTGGATGAGGACGGGGAGGGCGACCCCCAGTATCCCTAGTAGAAATAATGGGTTAAGTAGATGCATAGCTAAATCAGGGGTTAGGGGATAGGGGGTAGGGGGTAGGGGGTAGCCACATGTTTCCCTACTCCCTACTCCCTACCCCCTACCACCCCCTGCCCTTTGTCATTTGGACCTCTGATGGAACCTTTCCCTTGTGGCTAGATACCCGAGGAGGGCACGGTCTATGGGGGTAGAGGTGTTAACGAGCCAGTAGTCTATCTGGTTCTCCAGACAGCCCTGGCGTATCTCCTCCAGGAAGCGGGCCAGTTCAGCCTGATAGGCCCCCCTGATGGCCCTGGGTTCGGCCAGTACCTGGGTAGTATCTTCCATGGACTGGAACAGGGTTAGCTCTCCGAAGGGGAATTCTAGTTCATAGCTGTCCAGTATCTGGAACAGCACTACCTCGTTGTTGCGCTGCCTGAGCTGCTTGAGGCGACTGGATACCTCCCTTACGTCATCAAACAGGTCTGAGAGGAGGACTATCAGGGAACGTCTTGGGTCCCTTTCAGCAAAATCCCCCAGTACATGGGTAAGCCTGGACTTCCCCTGGGCCTTGAGTCCATGAAGGGCTCCCAGTAGTACCTGGAGGTGGTTGGATTTGGCCCTCGGGGGTATGTATCCGCCTGAGGCGGGCACCCCTTCCCCAAAGAGGAGGAGGCCCACAGCATCCGATTGCGTAAGTAACAGGTAGCACAGGCAAGCGGCCAGGGTAGTAGCGTACTCTAGTTTTGTCATTGCCCCTGAGCCATAACCCATGGAACCACTGGTATCCAGGAGGAGATAGGCCCTTAGATTGGTCTCGTCCTCAAACTGTTTCAGATAGTATTTATCTGACCTCCCCAACACCTTCCAGTCTATGTGTTTTATCTCATCCCCCGGGGAGTATTCCTTATGTTCCAGGAACTCTATGCTTGAGCCCTTGTGGGGACTCTTATGTATACCCGCAAGGGTCCCCTCTACCACATAGCGTGCCCTTAGGCTAAGGTCGGATATTTTACTCAGGGCGGCTGGGTCAAAGGTTTTTACTTCTGGCTTTTTCATCTACGTTCGTAACCCCGACGGGCGGACATCCGCCTGAGGCGGATCCACCCCTACGATTTTATTCGTGTTCTTTCACTGTCTCCAGGAGCTTGTCAATAACCTCCCGAGAAGAGATACCCTCTGCCTCAGCATGGAAGTTGGTAATGACCCTATGCTGCAGGATAGGACGACAGAGGTGGCGGATGTCTTCCGTGTTAACGGCATAGCGTCCCTGGAGGAGGGCCCTGGTCTTACCCCCTAGGATGAGATACTGGGAGGCCCTTGGGCCTGCACCCCAGCTTATCCACTTCTTAACAAAATCCGGGGCCTCTTTAGCCGTAGGTCTTGAGGCCCTCACCAACCTTACGGCGTAGGAGAGGACGTGGTCAGATACAGGCACCTTCAGGACGATTTCCTGGAACGCCCGAATCTCCTCTGGACCAAAGACCCTGGTAAGCGTGGGCCTGAAGGCACCCGTAGTAGTCCTGACTATCTCCATCTCTTCTGCCTGGGAGGGGTAGTCTATGTCTATCTGGAACATAAACCTGTCCAGCTGGGCCTCAGGGAGGGGATAGGTACCTTCCTGCTCTATGGGGTTTTGCGTGGCGAAGACCAGGAATGGGAGTTCCAGTGGATACGTATCCCCCCCGGCAGTAACCTTATACTCCTGCATGGACTGGAGGAGGGCGGCCTGGGTCTTTGGGGGTGTACGGTTGATTTCATCGGCCAGTAGGATATTGGCAAAGATGGGGCCCTTTATGAACCTAAAGAAACGCCTGCCCGTGGTGTGGTCCTGCTCCAGGACGTCGGTGCCAGTTATGTCTGCCGGCATAAGGTCCGGGGTAAACTGTATACGGCTAAAGCGCAAATGGAGTACCTCGGCCAGGGTGCTCACCAGCAGGGTCTTGGCCAGACCCGGTACACCCACAAACAGGCAGTGGCCCTTGCAAAAGAGGGCGATAAGCATATGTTCTATCACTTCCTCCTGTCCCACTATTACCTTTGATATCTCTTCCCTTATCTTTTGCCGCCCCTCGGCAATCCTTTCTATGGCCTTAATATCGGGGCTCTCGGTCTCGGGGGCGAAAGTGCTCATAAACTCTCCTTTGGTGGTGGCACTAGAGGCGTATGGATAAAGTTAGCCTGAGGTGGATTTCCCCAAACGTGCATCCTTTTAATAAAATATCAGATAATGCGGGTGATTGCAAGAAGGTAGCCGCAGGCCGTGCCTGAGGCAGGTCTGCCTTTGGCATGACTTTAGCCTGCGAGGGACACCTTGGTATCAGTCCATCTCGGGCAGACGGGTCCGCCTCAGGCGGACAGGCCTAACGAAAAGTACCTATTGAAAATTTTTCATGGTATCTAGCCACTTCCACATGGGTTTTGGAAAATATTCCTCTTGGTTTTGTAGTGTAACTAATTTGTAACAGGTTACTACAGACCCCCCTTTCCCATACCAACCAGTAAGATATTGTAAATAAAAGACTTAATAAATTTAGAGTCTTTATGGAAGAAAAGATGTCCTTTTGGCACAGGGTGTGCTTAAAGGTGTTACATAACACGCTATTTCAAATTTTTCTGGGCAGTAAGCCCTGCACCTTGTTGGTAACGGGCGGCCTGGAAAGGAGGGTGTGGTGGATAGACAATTGACTCTAACACCAATAATAAGGAAGAAGATAAGACTCCAGCGGAAGCAGAGGAGTTGTTTGATGTGTGGCAGGAGTTTTAAGAGCGAAGGGCCTTATAACCGCAGGTGTCCCAGATGTAATTATCTCCTGGACCATGCAAGGGAGGGCACCTATTACGAGCCTTCTACCTACTCGGTAGAGCATCGCCAGTTTTTAGACTCACTGGATAGACTATAAAAAAAGTAGACAGTAGACAGTAGTCAGTAGCAAGTAGCCAGGAAAAAGAATTCAATACTGACTACTGGTTACTGGTTAAAAAGGAGGACAAAAAAGACATGGGGTGGGGAAAGAAAAGGAACCTGGACATGCCGGTGGAGGCGTTTATAAGGGCTAGAAACCGAAGGAGTGCTCTTGTGTGGGCTTCAGGAATCGGTCTGGGAATAGGCCTAGCCCTACTGGGCATAGCTACGATATGGCTACTCTCGGCACAGGCCCTCTTTCAGGTCATGATACCTTGAGGCCGCAGGACAGTAAGAGTAGCCGCAGGCTTTAGCCTGCGTATGTTTAAAGGCTATGACACTTGAGTCCGCAGGAGAGGAAGGGTAGACGGCAAACGGTATACAGAGAAGGCTTTTGTCTCTGCACGCCGTCCACTGTCCACTTTTTACTACCACGGGAAAAGAGAGACGGTCCGCCGTCTTAACCTTCTATTACAAATTTCTAAAAAGGAGATGGGCATGACTTCAGCAATGGCAACTGAGTATCCAAAGACAGGAAAGACAGGGATGACTTCAGCAATGGCAACGGCTTACATGAAGACGTTCCCTATGGAAGCAGAACCAAAGATCCCAGGCGGGAAGCGCAACGCAGTGCTGGAAGTCCCCGAGTTCCAGACGGCCTGGAACCTCTACAGGGAGACCAGTCTGGACATAACGAAACGTGTGGAGTACATGTCTCAGTGTCTTAACTTCACCGAGGATGACAAGAAGGCTATCAAGGAATCTAAGGAGGTCATAGCACCTGCCCTGGATAAAATCCTTGACCATATATACTGGGAGAAACTGGTCACCGACCCGTGGCTTTCCAGGTGGTTCAGGGACGAAGAAGGAAACATCGCCGAGGAGTACGTAACTATCAGGCGGGCACGCCAGAGGAGGTTCATGCTGAAGATACTGGAGTGCAAGTGGGATGAGGACTTCTGGAACTTTGTACGCTGGGTGGGTGCGGTCCATGTGCCTATCTTTGGGAACGAGGACATATACGTCCCGGTAAGGCTGAACCTGGCCCTCTGGGGCTACATCCACCAGTACCTCTTTAATTACCTCCACGAGCAACTTAAGGATGAGCCTGAGAAGATGCGCAGGACAGTCACGGCCTGGACAAAGCTGTTCTGGCTGATAATAGACGTCTATCACATTGACTACTTTGCTCCCTGGATGTAGGCGTATTTAACCTCTACGTGTAGGGGCGGGCTTAAAACCCGCCCCTACTACTGTGAAGGAGAGAAACCCCATGGAGATTAAAACCATCTGGTTTGAGGGCAAGTGCGTAAACTGTGCCATGTGCGCCGAAGAGGCCAGAGAGGTCTTCTCCTTTCATCCGTCCACCGGAGTACAGCTCAAGATAAAAGAGAAATTTGGCCCTCACATTGAGCAGATAAAGAGTGCGGTACTGGTTTGCCCTACCAAGAGGATAAGATGCCAGTAAGAAGGAAAGACGCCATGCGTGCTCCCAATCCTGATTCAAAAAATGTCCTTCTTGTAGAGGATGATGACCTCCAGAGGCTCTATTTCCGGGAGGAACTGGAGAGAGAGGGCTATCAGGTACGCTCAGCAGGAGATGGACGAGAGGCGTTGAAGGAGATAGCCGAAGAGAAGCCAGGGGTGGTGATAATGGACGTAGTCATGCCGGGGATGGATGGCATCCAGACCCTTTTTAGGGTCAAATCTTGCTACCCCGCACTTCCCGTGATATTACACAGTAGCCACCCTGGTTATAGAGACAATTATCTATGCTGGGTGGCCGATGACTTCGTCACCAAATCCACCAATACGGCCCCCCTGAAACTTGCGTTAAGAAGATTCCTGCCATAACCTTTTTCGGCCTTGACTCCATTAGTAAATGCTGTAAAATGCCGGCATGATAAGGATACCCCTACTATTGGCCTTGGGAGTGCTTCTTCTAGCTACGCCTATCCAGGCAGAACGTCCTAAACCTGACGTTCCACCTGACGTTCCAACTGACTTCCAAGCCCTTTTCCCCGCCACGCCTATCAAGACAGAATACTCTGGAGAGGCAAAGGTTCACTTCGTAAAGGGATTGGACTGCTTGAAGGCCGGGGACCCCGCCGCAGCCGCTAGAGAGTTAGAGGAGGCAATAAAGCTCCAACCCAAAGTGATAGACGGACATAGATACCTGGCCATAGCCTATTCCTTAAAGTTGCAACTCCAAAGAGTTGTAAAAGAATACAATACCATATTTGAGATAAACCCAGGCCTGACCAATGTCCCCCCTACGTGGGCCATATCACTAAAGGAGAACGAACCATTGACCCTATCTATGGAGGAGAACAAACGGACGGTCGATGAATTTATAGAAGGACTTAAAAAACTCCTGAAGGACGAAAGACGCCCCAACCCCATGATACACGCCATTCTGGCGTGGATTTATGCAGAGAAAGGAGACCTCAAGGCGTCCTATAACGAAACCCTTGTAGCTATAAAGAAACTACCTTCCCTGGGCAATGATTACCTGGACGTAGAAGCGGGCGATGATTATATGGGCATAGGAGAAAGTACGGTCGCCCCCCTTATGATGGATCTAGCAGATGCGATGCGAAATAATCTCACACTGGCAAAGCAACAGGCAGACGTAATCCTCTTTTCCCTTACAAAGAGTCCTATCAGTACAGAACTTCCGTAACTCCCGCCAGGGTCCTCATGCATAGAAGGCAGTCCTCACCCCTTAAACCCTTTGACTTTAGATTCCTGGTCTGCTAACATTGGCCTGGCCCTGGACCGATAAGATTTAAGATATGGAACCAGGAGCAAGGGTTAACCTCTATGAAATCAGCCCTCTACCGCTTACTGCTTATTACCTACTGTCTACTGTCTACTGCTATTTATGCCGAAGGGAACCCTTCCGCACTGGAAAAAGAGATAGAGGCCGCCAGGAACCCTATGGCCTGGGACCTAGGCCCTGAGACGGTAGACATCTCAAATTATACCCCTCCTATACAGGAGGCATACAAGG
>JASEHG010000179.1 GCA_030018855.1 Candidatus Brocadiaceae bacterium | reverse complement strand
AGCCCTTGGGGTAGTAGTGATAGAGGCAGGGCAGAGGAGCGGGTCCCTAATAACCGCCCACTGGGCACTGGAACAGGGCAAGGAGGTCTTCGCCCTGCCAGGACAGATAGACAGCCCCTCCAGTCGGGGTACCCACAAGCTCATCAAAGAGGGGGCAAAGCTAGTGGAGGACGTCTCCGATATACTGGAAGAACTGGGACCTCTGGGCGAGGGGTTGGCAGTAGCGGTAGGGGCACGTTGCAACGTGCCCCTACAGAAAGGACCGGGCGATACCGATGGTACTCCGCCCTCTGTTCCTATTCCTCAGTCCTCCATCCGTTGCAATCTGAACCCCAACGAAGAAAAAATACTCTCCCTCCTGAGCAGTCATCCCAAGACCATTGACGAGATTACCGAGTCCACCCACCTCCCCGCCCATGTCGTGTCCAGCCACCTGACCATGCTTGAGCTGAAGAAGTTGGTGAAGCAACTGGCAGGGAAGAGGTTTGTGAGGTAGAAATATACAGAATTGGAAATTGTAAATTTTAAATTTTCAATTTGTAAAAAGAGTATAATATTACCACCTGAGGATTGGGAGCAGGGGACAGAGGTTAGGGGTAGCCGCAGGCTTTAGCCTGCGTTATACTTTTCCTCTAATCCCTAGCCCCTACCCCCTATTCCCTAACCAACGCCCACGTAGCTCAACCGGCAGAGCACGTCATTCGTAATGACGGGGTTGGGGGTTCAACTCCCCCCGTGGGCTTTTGTTTTGTAAGGACTTGCGTAAAACGCTTATGTTTGACTGTAGTAAAATTGTAGTACACACTGGTTGTTTTATCCTCAGAGATTTTTAATCTTCCATCCAATATCCTTACTGCCTCCGCCTTGTGTCCAGGTGAGAGGTGAGCATACCTGAGAGTCATGGTCAGGGTCTTGTGGCCTAGTAATTCCTTTACGGTTGTAATGTCCACCCCGCCCATTACAAGGTGGCTGGCAAAGGTATGGCGGAGGTCGTGGAATCTAAAATCTGTAATGCCTGCCCGTCTTATGGCGGTGGCGAAAGATGTTTTTACCCTTTGGTAAGGGTTACCATCCTTGCCAGCAAAGACGTACTCACTCTCAGGCCCATGAGGGATTGACTCAAAAACACTCCGCAAGGTAGTGTTTACGGGTATCTCCCTACGCTCATTATTCTTGGTTATGTTTAGGAGTATAAATCCATGCCTCAAATCCACGTTCTCCCATTTAAGGCTAAGGATTTCCCCTAGCCTCATGCCACTATTGAGGGCGGTTACTACGATGGGTCTGAGGTGTGGACTGCAAGCCTCCACAAGGGCCTGGCACTCCTCCTGGGATAGATACCGGAGACGGCGGTTATTCACGGGAAGGAGTTTAACTTTCCTTACTGCTTTTCGGGCCTCCTCTTCTACCATCTCCCAATCCACTGCTTTTGTGAACATGTGTTTTAGGGTTGCTAATTGGCGGTTAGCACTAGCTGGCCTTACCTCTTGTAACCTCTTAGATTGCCAGTTTTCCACTAGCTTTGTGTTAAAGGATTGAAGGAGTGGATTGCCAAAGACTTTGAGGAAATGTTTTACATGGTAGACCTTGCTCTCATAAGACTTTTGCCTTTGCCCCCATATCAGGTATTCCCTGGCCAGGGTCTCAAAGGTACACTCCCCAATCTTTTGTAACTTATTCTCCTGTAACTCCCGTTTTCTCTCCGCCAGTCGGGTCTCTGCCAGTCTCATATCCTCTGTACCTGTACTTTCATAGTAGGTCTTACCATTCGGCCCTTTAACCCCCAGCCACCATAGACGGCCACGTTTGTAGAGTCCCCTAGCCTTTCTCATAACCACCCCTCCTATTTAAAACCAATGAGTCTAATGCAGTGGGACAGTAAACAGGTTCAAGCCATTTGTCAATAAGGGACTTTTTGAACATCAAGAGTCCACCTTTTTTTACGTGGGGAATCTCCCCAATATGAGCATATATCCACGAAGGCTTTTGCCCCAGGTACTGGGCCAGTTCCTTGACGTTAAAAACCTTGTCCGTCTGGTCTTTAGATGCAGATTTTAATTTCTCTGCCACCTTTACGGCCAGGGTATCGGCCAGCCTGTCTAGTTCCTGTGGGTCAAAGTCTAGCTTCACAGTATCCCCAAAAAATATGCTGAAAAATAAGCCTACCTACCCTGTAACAAACATCAGAAAGGTCAGTAATGTCAGGGAAAAGTGTCATATTCCCAATTCCAAAGACTCTGTTGCCTCTGCCTCTTTGTAGTCTCTGCCTGAAGTATCTGAGGTATCTGAAGTATCTGACGTTTGTTGCAACCCATACTTGGCCTGTAAAAGAGATATTTTTCTACCATCCCATATAATGGCCCGGTGGCCGTCTCCTGTACGCCCCTTATCAAAACCCAGGGCATCAAGTCGCCTCCCCACCCTCTGGGGTGTAAGCTCCTTACCTTCGGGCCTTGTCCTATTTATAGTCTCCGTTATGGTCTTTACAGGAAGGATACCCCGCTCTACTCTACCCTCCAGGGCCAGGACTGCCCTCACTACCTGGGCCTCCAGGGTATCGGACTTTCCTAACCGCCTGTCTCTGTCTAATTTTGCCACAAACTCCAGGAAAGAAGGGTCTCCCTCTTGTCCACGTATAAGTCTAATCACCTGGTACAGAGGCTTCAGGATGTCCCCTAACCGGCCAGGGGCAGGTTTTGATACTTCAGGCATGGCCTTTTCTAGATAATAGGCCCGGAAGGCGGTCAGTTTTTCCTTCAGAGGCAGGGCAAGTTCAGGCGTTACGTCCTGGGTAAAGGTTCGGCTGGCCTCTGGCATGTTAATCATAACGGCCCGTGTCTCTAAAATTTCGTGGATAGACTCATTGGTAGCTAAGATGGTAGGGCCAAAGACCTGGTAGTTCTTTGTATCCTTAAATGGGCCACGTTCAGGGAAAAGTACCCTGGGTACTACACTGCCCCTTTCACACCGGGCTAGGATAACATCCTCACTCTGGTTTTTTTCTACCTTCCGCCAGAAGCCCATGCAGTCAAAGAATATCGTAGCCCTGCAATCGGTGGCTAACCTGATGATGTTGCTCTCCCGTAAGGACTCCACCACTGCCCCCCTACAGGACAGGTAGGCCAGGGTCTTCCCCGTCCTGGACTTCCCACGCTCAGGTACAGCGTAGAGACAAAGAATGGGGGAATAGTGGAAGTGTTCTAGTAGGTAGGTGTGCAAAATCCAGGGGACAAGGAGTTCATGGTAGTAATCATCAGAAGGCATTTCTGAGGCATTGTAAAGAAAATCAAAAAGCTCACCACAAAGGGCATATACCCAGGAATCCCCCTGGGCCTCTAGCTCCTTGTAATGTTTTAAGACCTCATCACCTCTGGGGAGTAGCCAGGGCAGGTGTTCAGGTGGTGGTGGTAAGACTTCTTGGCCTTCCACTTCTGCCCTTTCATTCCAGCATGGCCTACCCCCGCTATTGAGGGCCAGAAATACAGGCTTGCCGTCTACCTCTACAAGGTCAATTAGTCCTGGAAAGTAGGCAGTGAGGGAGTGGCTATCCTTCTTCCCACTATCTGTCGCCTGCCTCACAACGCCCATAAGCTCCTTTGCCTCTTTCTCCTGCTTGTGGAGGTCTCTAAGGAAAAGGGTCTTTGATATGCCTCTCCCTTTTAGCAGTTTTACAAGGGCCTCTATCTGAACGGCGTTAAACTGGTATGCGTTCTTCAGGATGTCTTTATAAACGCCCTGGATGTCCCCATTGGTAGAGGCCAGCCTTTGGCAGAGGGTCTCAAACTGTTCCTTCGTGAGGCTAGACCCCATCTCTACTAAGCTATCCTGGAAAACTGATTCTTTCATATCAGGGCCTCCTGAAACAAAACTTTTCCTTTTACCCTGTCCGCCTCCCGCTTGATAAAGATTTTTCCTGGTAGGTCTGCGGACTGTCTAGCCTGATGAAGGCGGTACAGATATAGGAGTAGCCTATCCTCTTGACAAAACGTGCCAGATTGTGTAATCTTTGCATTGTCTAAAGTATACATGTCGTTCCTTTCTGGCCCTGGGCCTCACCCGCTCAGGGCCTTTAGTTTTATGCTGACACCGCCTCTTTCA
>JASEHG010000178.1 GCA_030018855.1 Candidatus Brocadiaceae bacterium | reverse complement strand
TCCTGTGGCCTCACTGGCTTTCTACCGAAATTTAGTTGGCTTTTTACTGCTTTTCTGGTTGTAGTTGCCCCGGCTGTTTTTCTTCTGAAATAGGCGGGGCATTTCGGGCACTGTAGGTGGTCGCTTTGCGTAATATCTTCATGCTAGGTAGAGTCCTCCCACTGGTGTGTATAATTTGTACACTCTAGCTGTTGCTCTTCGGCTATTTTAATCATGGCTTTTTCTCCTTTTGTTTTTTGCCCTAGCGGACGGACCAGATGGGGCCACAAGCCCCTACTGGGATGGTAATATTCTGGTCCGCCCGCCCAAGCAATTTTTGGATTTTATGGGGGCGCCAGCTCTCCCTCAAAGTCCTGAATTACTTGGCAGCCGTAGCACTGAATTGTCTGCCCGTCCGTACGGAATTCTGCGTATACGTCATCGGTGTTCCACGATTCCTTGCATAGTCCGCACTGTAATTTACCGCAGGCTGAATCTTCTTGGTCCGGCGTAAATGTAATCATTTGATTTCTCCTTTCTTGGGTTTAAAAAAGGGCCTCGCCCAGACCCCCACCATCCTAGGGTTGGGTTCTACGGAATCCACAAGCTCGCCGTCCTCGTAGACGTTCACGAACTTACACCCCCAAATCTCACACAGTCCCCGCCCGTGGGCAAGGGCCTCGGTGTAGCTATTGAATATCATCCCCTCGTCAAACAGGTTGTCAGAGTTGCACTTGTGCGTGCTTGCGTAAAAGTTGAATCTCATTGTCTTCCCCCTTTCCTTTTTAAAAGGAAGTGCCGTTCCAGCGCTTCCAATAGTCGCCACATCCAGCCATGCTCCATGTCGCCTTTTGGAACGTGGCCATACACTGGCTTGGGTTTGGTGATAGGTTTGATGTTACTTCTATCGCCCCATTGCAGTCTGGACAGATGTAGTCTCCATAAAACTGGTAATCTGTCGGCCCATTCTTTTCTGGCCCTTTACGGTGAACAAATTCCCTAACTCGCAAATGTCTACATTTTTTCTCGGCCACGGTCTTTCTCCTTTCTCTTCAAAAAGACATAACCCGCAATAACGCCTTGTAAGCTCCCTCAGAATAATGAGGAGTCAGGGGCCTATTTACCCGGACAATCTCTTTCCAGTCCTTCTCATAAGGATAGATTGGGTTGCCCCCTATATCCAAGTCACGGTCTTTCTCCTTTCTTCTCTCCGAGTTACTCCAATCCTCAATGCTCTCCTGCAGATTGTCGTGGAGGACGGCCAGGATACTCATTACATCCCCACTGCACCGGATGGCCTCCTGTGCATCTTTGGTTAGTTTTAGAGCCATTTTTAGTACAGTTACCAAATCTCGTACTTCAGGACTATGCCTATTTCCCATGATGTTTTTCTCCTGCAATCTCTTTCTGCCCCTTTGCCACTCAGCCAACAACCACCCCATTCTTATCAATCACCCCTAGTTAATCTTTTCCATTTAGTTCTCCCCACGCAAAAGCGTAGGTCTCCAAGAGTACCTAGCCACCTCTGCTCGCCCAAGTCCTTCTAGTGTCCTCTTCGCCGATATAGTAGACTTCTCCAGACTCTACCATCTTCACTTCTTCACACCCCCAATTATCTCTCAGGTTAATGGCATGGGTCAGGGCTTCTTCGTGGGAGTCAAACTCCACACGTTCAGAGAATCTAGCGTCCGAATTTGCTTTGTGGTTACTTGCATAAAAATTGTATGTCATGGTTTTCTCCTTTCTTCCACGCCCCCGCACCAAACATACACATAGCACATCCCGTGCCATTCTTGGGGTTCACCATAAATAAAGATTGCAAAGCATTGCAAACAATATTCTTGCCTATACACGGGCCGTGTTTCTAAAAATAAGAGGATTATTATCCAGCGACATATTTTGGAGTTTACCACTCGTAAGATTACGCATATCTTCTGTGGCGGTATGCGGTTAACACTTTTTGGAGCTTGTCCTACATATTTTGGAGAGCATATAGGACTATGCGGTTTTAAAAACACAGCGTGTTGTGTCCGTCTCCTCCGCATCCCGGCCTATGCCTAGGGGCAAATTCTTTAATAAGGCGGTTGGCGAGGCTTCTGGGGCGTCATGTATTATATAGAGGTAACTGGGAACGTCTGATAATCAATGTTATGTTGCACTGGTTGGCGGATTACTGCCTGGCTATCCCCCTACGCCCTGATTATCTTTCGTCTTGGAGAGACTACAACTTTTTGCAAACACGGGAGATTTTGCTTGACAAGCTCCCCAAGGGGCAGTAATGTGTGGTACGCTAGACCGTATGCGAGCTAGACCAATTCCAAAACGTACCTCATGCACAAATATATCTAGCCCTTTCCTTTTGTTTTAATCTTCTCCTCTTGACTTGAGGGGAAGGGGGTATCGGCAAGCCCCCCCCCGCCTGAATATATATATACTCCCAAGTAGCAGATTCCCCAGCATCAAGGCAGAGGATGTAAAGGCTTTAATGCTAGGGAGGGAGATACAGCCCAAAGTAGGACGGATTTAAAAAGGGTCAGTGAATGTAAGGTGGGTATTAGTGGAGAGTTAGGACATAAAAGCGGAGAAAGAAGTCTGGTTAGTGCAGTATGGTTGAAGATTAGAAAGTTTGTTTCAGTTCCTCCCCAATATGTTCAGTTTGTAAGGCCCACTTACACTCAGGACAACACATCCAACCACATCTCCAATAATACCACCCCCTCCTCTTTCGCTCCTCCACTTGTTCGCCGCACCATGAGCAACTCCCCTCTCTGGGTGGCAAGAGATATGCCATAATCATTCTTTTCCTTCCTCCTCTCTAAAGTGTCTTAAAATCTAATTCTCAATAAATTAGTCCCCAAGTCATTGTGTTGTGATGGGATTTAGTGGTTTCTCGCCTCTTGATGACATACCCCTCGCTGGATAGGCTCGGAAGTGGGCAAAGCTATTGTGCTGCAATGGGATTTTAACCTCAGACGGCCTTCCAGCATGGCTCGCTTCTGTGTCTCGGACATTGATTTTGCCGTTTTTGGGGAAGCAATGATTATCCCCCGCTTCCCAAACCGTACAAAACTTCTAGGAAATTCAAACTCTTTTGAGACCACCTTTCCGTCTATCTTCCCTTCCTCTAAGAGTTTAAAGCCGTTCAGTCGCTCCAACTTCTCCCAAACATTGGATTGGCTAGTGTAAATACTAGCCGTACCTTCTTCGGCATTAAAGTTGATGCAAGTCTCACGTTCAGTAGCAGTTAAAGACATCGTCATGGGTTGGGTTCCCCTCCTTCCACCGTATCCAATAAAGCACAATATTGATTCATCAATATTGTTTTTTGGTCTTCCGTTAATAACATTTTAGGTCTTCTACCGAAAGGACATAACATTTTTTCAACAGTGCCATACAGCCGGCACAAAAAAGGACGATTATCGTATATTTCACAACCCAAAGTAGCATACGGACAGGTTAGAGATGTTACCCTTCGTTTATCTTTTACTTTATCCCATTCTTGTTTTGTAAAAGGCACTGGCCCACAACAAGCCGTACATCCTGCTATACATTCAAAATCAGGAACTAAGCTATACAATTTATGTAAAGGATTTTCTTTTTTACCCATTTTTCTACTTACAAAATCCGTCATTTGTCCGCTCCCCCTTTCTGGGTGTAGAGTAAGGCCAGTCTTGACTTCCAGCGACGGCAGAGTACCCGTTCCGGGGTGTGGGTGGTAGCGTGGCACTCGGACTTTTCAATGTCGTAAGCCAAGCAATTCCCTAGTTCGCAGGTTACAAGGTCTTTGCGGAGGGAATCTCCGGCATGACAAGTACAGGCAAAGGCCCTTCGGCCTCCCGATTTGTAGAGATGCTTGTCTACATCGGGAGGAACTACCTCAGTAATGAGGCGGATGCCCTTATCGCAGTAGCCACAGTTAGCCACGTCTTGGCGTTGTTTTTGAGGTAAGCGGGCCTTGATTTGACCAACTGTGGGAAAGCGTTTGAATTCGGTATCGTCAAGAATTCGTTGGCACGCCTCTATAAACGCTTGGTCATCATAGGGTTGAAAGTAGGAACTCCAAAAGGCTTTCAGTTCCTCTTGCTCTTTCTTCTCCCTGTGGCTATTGAAGTTAAGAGCTAGTTTAGAAATAACCTTTTCCAATACTGAGGGGCTTATCAACCTCCACCTTCCTTTCGTCGTATTTCCCTTCCAGGACTTTTAAGGCATTGTCTTCGTTAG
>JASEHG010000177.1 GCA_030018855.1 Candidatus Brocadiaceae bacterium | reverse complement strand
CCCTCCCCTCAAGGGAGGGGGAAACTAAAGCCCATACAAACTTTTTCAGAGGTCTTATTAGGCGTGCTCTTGGTCTTTCTGTTATCATTACAGGTCTTCTCTCAGGAGGCAGTATCCGCCCCAGGCGGGCCTGGGAAGGAGATTGAACCCCAGGATAATTACGAAATCCAGGTCTTTCTTACCGAAGAGGAGGCCCTGAAACGGGTCTTCTCCGAGGCAGATGAGATATTGACCGATGGACTCCTTCTCTCCCCAGAAGATAAGAAGCCCCTGGAAGACAGGCTGGGGAGGAGACTCTTTGAAGAGGGCTTCCTGGTCTATATTGGCAAGAAGGGGGATGAGGTATTGGGCTACGCCGTGATAACCCAGGAGGTGGGGAAGTTCCATCCCTTTGACTTTATAGTGGCGGTAAAGCCCAATGGGAAGATAAAGGAACTGGCGGTGCTGGTCTACAGGGAGAGTCGTGGTGGGGAGGTGGCCAAACGGAGGTTCTTGCACCAGTTCATCGGCAAGTCCTTAAAGAACCCCCTCAGGATAAACAAGGACATCATAAACATCACCGGGGCTACCATGTCAGTGGTGTGCATGTGTGAGGGGGTGAAGAAGGTACTGGCAGTGGTGGAGAATTTTTATATCAGTGGGAATAGGGGGCTATCCATGGCGACCCCTTACTCAAAGCCCACCTCAACCACTGACGGGTCTGTCGTAGCGTTACCTGTCTCTTACGCAGACTACCCCCAGGAACTCTATAAAGAGGCAAGGCTTATAATGGGCACGTATGCAGAGGTCTCCCTCTATGCGCCAAACAAGGAAGTGGCGGCAGAGGCCATAAGGGCGGCCCTGGGGGAGATGGAGAGGCTGGACAGGCTCATGAGCAATTATAAGCCTGACAGTGAACTATCCAGGGTCAACAGGGAGGCTGGAAAGGGGACAATTGACTGTGACGAAGGGCTTCTACAGGTCATAGAAAAGTCCCTTTACTACAGCCGCCTGACCCAGGGGGCCTTTGATATAACCGTGGAACCACTGTTGAATCTATGGGGTTTCTACGACGGGAAGGTAAGAGTCCCCTCCCAGGCAGAGGTACAGTCTGTGCTCCCTGCCGTCTCTTATAAGAATATAACCGTTCAGAGGCCCACCCCAGGCACGACGGGGGGTATCTCCTTTAGTAATCCGTCTACCAAGTTAGACCTGGGGGCCATAGGTAAGGGTTACGCCGTAGACAAGGCAGTGGAGGTATTAAAGGGCAAGGGCATAGAGGCCGCCTGTGTCAACCTCGGTGGTAACATCTATGCCCTGGGCAACCCTCCGGGCAAGGCTTTCTGGAAGATAGGCGTACAACATCCCAGGGAAAAAGACCGCCTGATGGGTCATCTGGAGTTGAAGGACCGTGCAGTAGCTACCTCCGGCGATTACGAGAGATTCTTTACGGTAAATGGCAAGAGATATTCCCATATCCTGGACCCCAGGACCGGATGGCCGGTGGAGGGGATGGTAAGCGTAACGGTGGCGGCACCCAGTGCCACAGAGGCCGACGCCTTATCTACCAGTGTCTTTGTGCTAGGTGAGGAAAAGGGACGGGAACTCCTGGAAGGTACTCCGAAGGAGACTTCGGGACTTATAGCCTGGGAGAGTAGTGGGGAGATAAACTTTAAGGCCACAAAGGGCATGGAACAGTCCTTTAAAGAGACAACCAGGAGGGCCCAAAAGGATGCCAAGACGCCTGTCCTCAGCCTCCTTGAGTAACAAGGTCTTCTTCAGCTTCTTCCTCATCTTCATGGGGATAAGCATGGGCGTGGCCTTTCTGAACTTTTACGAGAGGACGAAGTTCTGTCCAGAGAAGGTGGACCGCTACTACCTGGGCAACGTACGTGAGGACGAGCCGGAGAATGCCCCACTACCAGAGGAAGGACTGCTCTTTCCCAAGAGCAGGAGGGAGCTACTGGAGGTGACCCACGTACATACCTTCTCAATGCCGCTAATATTTTTTGTGCTGTCCAGGATCCTCTCCATGACGGCAACGAGGGAAGGGCTGAAGCTGGCCACCTATGTGGCCTCCTTTGTAGGGATTGTCTGTAATCTTGTTGGGCCATGGCTGGTAAGGTATGTATCCCCTGGGTTCTCGCTCCTCCTCCTCTCTTCGTACATCGTGCTGGCAGGGGCCATGATAGTTTACATTGTATGTCCCATGTACGAGATGTGGGGCACTAAAGGAGAGGAGGGGAAAGGTGTGTTAATAGAGGAGTAAAAATTTTAAAGAGTAATTGAGATTAAGACTCAATTGCATTTTATCTAGCAGAAAGGAGACCAAAAGATGTCTGTTCTCATAGTAGGCGGTGACCACCTGGGTTCTATTCCAAAGGAGCTAACCAAGATGGGGGCCACACGCATAGTCCACTTGACTGGAAGGGACCAGTCGGGGTTCAGGAATGGACTGCCCGAAGGCATGGACCTTATCATAGTGCTTTGTGATTATGCTAGCCACAACATTACCCAAAAGGTAAAAAACCTCTCACGGTCAAGGAACGTTCCTATCCTCTTTGCGAAGAGGTCCTGGTCCTCCATATACCAGAAGCTAGGCATGTCAGGGTTCAGGCCAGACACAAAATAATTTGCGTATGGGCGTATTGTCATGCCTAAGGCAGATTCGCCGTGGCGAACAATACGCCCCTACCACTGAATTCTTAATTCTTGCCCCCGTTCCCTGGGAGCAGGGCAGAACTCCCTTGACTTTCCTCTCTCGGTGAGTAGAATCTCATTATTATGACACTGAGTGAGACCATTGACGCAAAATTTGTGTCCCTGAGCAACCTGGTTAATAAGCTGAGGGCGGCCAAGTGCCCCCCCAACAGCCTCCTGATACTATTCCCCCATTGCATCCAGTATTCAAAATGTCCTCAAAAGATTACCCTTGACCTCGGCGAGTGCAAGCGGTGTGGTAAATGCAAGGTAAAGAACCTCCTGGAACTCTCTGAAAAATATGGGGTACAGATTGCGGTGGCCTCGGGTGGAAGGGTGGCACTGCAGAGGGTAAAGTCGGAAGAAATCCGCGGGGTGGTGGCAATAGCCTGTGAGAAGGAGCTTCGCATCGGGCTCATGGCCGCCATGCCCAAGGCCATTATGGCCGTCCCCAACCTCCGCCCCCATGGTTATTGTAAGGACACCGACGTGACCATGGAAGAGGTGGAAAAAGAAATCCTCCGTTTCCTGGAAGACCAGGGCAAACAATAGAAATTTGTAATCAAATCTTTGTAGGGGCAGGTCTCGCACCTGCCCTATTATTTTGGGCGACTGCAAGGGGGTTTACTCGTAGCGTAGGATTTCTACTGGGTCAAGTCTTGCGGCCTTGACTGCCGGGTACACACTGGCCAGGATGCTTAGAGATATGGCCACCCCTGCTATAATTGCCAGGCCCCAGGGGCTTACCTCTGTGGGTATCTTGTCAAAATAATATACCTCAGGGGGAAAGGGCCTCCAGCCTGTAATCAGATAGAGTTGATGTTCAAACCAGTTTATCCTGGAGACCAGCCCCAGTCCTATCCCCACACCGATGGCGGCGCCGATGAACCCAATGGAAAACCCTTTGAATAGGAAGATACTCAGGATGCCCGTCTGAGTGGCACCCAGGGCCTTCAGTATGCCTATATCCCTGGCCACGATAAAGACTATCATCCGCAGGATGGCCATTATGCAGAAGGCCGCTACTATAAGGAAGAAGAAGAGGATGATGGCCATGACCCTCCTCTCCAGCGTCACCGCCCTGAGGAAGGTCTTGCGCACGTCTTCCCAGGTCTGGACGAAATAGCCAGGGCCTAACCGCCTCTGGAGGTCGTCCCTTATCTGAGGCCCGTAACGGTAATCGTCCAGTTGCAGACTTATCCCGGTTACGGCGTTCGGACTGCCCACCAGTTCCTGGGCGGCCTCCAGGGGGATGTACACAAAGGTCTTGTCAAAGTCGTACATCCCTGACTGGAACCTCCCCTCCACTACGAAGGGCTTTACGCTTATCTTGTCCCAGCCCTTTACCGTTACCAGCGTAACCTTCTCCCCCTCCGGGATAAAACACTCAGGCTGTTTCTCTGGATCCCCGGGTAACAACCTCAGGAGTTCCGTCCCGCCGAAGATACTGGCAGTCTTGGTCTCTCCATGCACCTTCAGGAGGTCTTCCGGCTTCTTACCGAACTTGCCTACGTAGGAGGCAAAATCCC
>JASEHG010000176.1 GCA_030018855.1 Candidatus Brocadiaceae bacterium | reverse complement strand
TAAACTAACTGAGGCAGTCAATAAGTTTAGAGGTGGAAACCGTGAATCCAGGGCCAATATACACCGTGGAGATGAACTTGGAGTGCTGGCCAACTCCTTTGACACCATGGCCCAGGAGCTTAGTGTACTCACCACAGACCTGGAAAGACGTGTGGCCGAGCGTACCGCAGAGTCCGAGATTAGGGCAAAGGAACTGGCACGTTCCAATACGGAACTACAGCAGTTCGCTTACGTTGCCTCACACGACCTGCAGGAGCCACTCCGCATGGTGCAGGGCTATACACAGCTAATAGCACGGCGTTATAAAGGTAAGCTAGGTGAGGATGCCGACGAGTTTATTAACTACATCGTAGACGGGGTGGGCAGGATGCAGGGGCTTATTAATGCCTTGTTGACCTATTCCCGTGTGGGTACACACGGGGGCCTCTTTGAGCCTACGGACTGCAATATCCTCTTGAAGCAGGCACTTGCCAATCTACAGGTGGCCATTGAGGAGTCTAATGCGGACGTAACCAGCACTCCCCTGCCAGTAGTAAAATGCGATGCCACGCAACTGGTCCAATTGTTCCAGAACCTTGTTGGTAATGCCCTCAAATTCCGTACGGATAGGCCCCCACGGGTAAACATCTCTTCCGAACGCAAGGGAAACGAGTGGGTCTTTTCCGTCAAGGATAACGGCATCGGGATAGACCCACAGCATTTTGACCGCATCTTCCTGATATTCCAGCGCCTCCATACCAAGGAGCAATATGCTGGTTCCGGGATAGGCCTGTCCATCTGCAAGAAGATTGTGGAACGTCACGGAGGGCGCATCTGGGTAGAGTCAGTACCTGAACAAGGTACGACCTTTTATTTTACAATACCAGCCTAAGGAGATAATGGAGAGGATAAACTATGGGTAACGGAGAACTCGGAAGACCAGTTAATATCCTGCTAGTGGAAGACAACCTCGGCGACGTGCGTCTCACACAGGAGGCCCTAAAAGAGGGAAAGGTACTCAACAATTTGTCCGTGGCACGGGACGGGGAGGAGGCCATGGAGTTTCTAGGGCGGAAGGGTAAGTACGTCAATGCAATACGACCAGATCTTATCCTGTTAGACCTGAACATGCCAAAGAAGGATGGCCGTGCGGTGCTGGCAGATATTAAGGGCGATGAGGAACTGAGGAACATCCCGGTAGTAGTCTTGACCACTTTGGCCGCTGAACAAGACATCCTGAAGGCCTACAACCTCCACGCCAACTGCTACATCACCAAACCGGTTGACTTAGGACAGTTTATTGAGGTAGTCAAGAATATTAACGACTTCTGGTTTACCGTTGTGAAACTACCTACAAAGCTGTCAAAGTAAAGGAAGGACATGGCAGACAAGGTTACGAGGGTCCTGCTGGTAGAGGACAATCCAGGAGACGCCCGACTGGTAAAGGAGATGTTGGCCGAGGCCAAGGACTCGTCGTTTGAGATAGAGTGGGCCGACCATCTCTCAAAGGGGCTTGAACGCCTTGCCGGAGGAGGGATAGACCTGGTGCTGTTGGACCTCTCACTGCCTGACAGTCATGGGTTTGAGACGTTCGTAAAGACCCATTCTCAGGCCGGGGAAGTGCCAATCATAGTATTAAGTGGGTTGAGCGACGAGGCGGTCGCAATGGAGGTAGTAAAGGAAGGGGCCCAAGACTATCTGACCAAGGGACGCCTGCTGGACGGTGACTTCCTGGCATTCTCTATACGCTTTGCCATTGAACGCCAACAGCAATTGCTGAAGAAATTGGAACAAAACAAGCAGGAGCTGAAGGCCCGTGAGGCACGTTTTAGCAAGGTTATAACCAATAAGACTGAAGGCGTTATAATTGCGGACAAGGATGAGGTCGTGCGTTTTATCAACCCGGCGGCAGAGGCCCTCCTCGGACGTAAGACCGAGGAACTCCTGGATAAACCTTTTGATTTCCCTTTTGTGACGGGAGAGACAACGGTACTCCACGTTACCCACACAGGCCAGACAAAACTGGTAGAAATGAGGGTATCCCAGGCAGAGTTGGATGGGGAGACCTTCTACGTTACAACCCTTGCAAAGCAGTCGCAGGGGTAGGACCTTGCCCCTATTTTAGAAGCCTCAATACGCCTAAAATCAGTCTTCCCACCGCCTCCATACCCTCCACCTCTATCATTTCCAGTGTATCCCATGGGGTATGAACCCATAAGGAACGCCTGGAGACGGTGGAGAACGTAACGGCACGGTATCCATTGGCAATGAACGGGAAATGGTCGGCCATGGCGCCCATTGTAATGGGGGGAGAATAGACATGTAGGGGCACGTTGCAATGTCCACCTACGGCCTCTGCCGTCCTCCTTATTAAGGACAAAAATTCTTTTTGTCCCTGGGAAGAGGGATGGAGCCCTATCTTATCTGTGCAATAGACCCTGCCCTTCGTCCCCACCCCATCCAGGTTGATAAAATAGTAGGGGCGACCCGTTGGGTTGCCCTTTATGGATTTGTACAGCCAGAAGGCACCAACCAGCCCCTCCTCTTCTGCCCCTGTGGCCACAAAATGGAACCTTAAACCCTTGAACCCTTGAACTTTTGAGCTTTTGAACTCTTGAACTTCTTTTTTAATGGCCTCTGCAAGGTGGAGCATCACCGCTACCCCAGAGGCATTGTCTATTGCCCCCGGGGAGAAATTCCTGGTCTTAGTCCATAACAACACCAGACCACTGGTGAGTGCCGTTATAAAAATGGCCCTCTCAACTGTGCCCGGTACGTGAAGACCGGCCAGGGGTATCAGGAGGTGGTATGCCGACAAAGACAACGTAGATAAAAATAGGGCCATTACCAATGGGATACGCCCTCCGATGGGGAGGGTCTGGCTCTTGGAGTCGTAATGGGCAAGGATGTAGATTTGTGTTGCCGGTTCTGGAGAGTGGCCTTCCGATTGCGGATTGCGGATTGCGGATTGCGGATTTGAGATTCCGGATTCCGCATTCCGCATTCCAAATTCAGGCGGCCACGTGGCCATTATGTTTTTTGAATGGAGTTTACTGAGTAATGGAAGTTCTTTGAAAAGGGCCCATCCAAGAAGGGCTACCACTGGCCTGCCCCATAGAAAACCCAGGGTAAGAATTAAGATATAGAGGCACAGTATTATCCCAGGAAGCGGGTAAAAGGGGGAGAGGAGATGGAGGGCTGTGAGGGAGAGTAAGACTATCAAGAGGAAACCTTTTGATAGGAGGCCCAGTATGGGGGTAAAGCTGAACTCCTCCTCCCTGGGCTCTAGACCCAGGGCCTTGAACCTATTAATTATATATTCCTGGGCCTTGGCCTCCCCAGTAGAACCAGTACGGCGGGGAAAGGAAAGGGCCTTGACGTGGTCTAAAACTTCATGAGGGTCAAATTCCATAAGGCATATCTTGCAAGATAAGCTCTGCGGTAGTTTTTATCTTATCAAAAGAGAGGAGCCACTTAAAGGGAAAAATTGTAGTGTATACAGACACGGGTACCCCCTACCCCCTAGCCCCTGCCCCTACATTAAAGCCCCTAAAAATATATTTGACACCAAAGATTCTGGAGTATATCTTTAGGCTCTAAGAGGGCAATTCCGGATGGAATCGTACAGGTTCCTTGGGGGAGGGCGGTTGTACCGCCCGGCGTCAAAAAAAGGAGGTTTGGGAAGATGGAGCGATCTAGGTCTAATGGTATAATCCTCATAGTAGTGGGGGTAGTATTGGCCTTTGTTGCCGGTTTTGCTGATGAGCTGGGTCTTGGGACTCCGAAGTCTGGATTCGGCTGGGCGCAGGGGCTAGGTACATCTTTAGGCGCTCTGGGTGTTATAGCAGGGGTTTATCTGGCAAGATTTGAAGGGAAATACGTTACTGCCGCAGGGATTATTATGGTAATCCTTTTTCTGCTATGGGACAGGATTGGGTTTGGTGACCCCGGGTTTGGCTGTGCCCATGCCATTGCCCTCTTCACCGGGGCGGTGGTGAGCTGTATTGGTATCTATTCCATGAGAAAAGGTTCTTAGTTAAAGTAAATCATAACCAGCCGTAGAAAAGGCAGCGCCCCCTGCCAGGTGCTGCCTTTTGCATTTAAAGTCCCTGGGTGGTATTATATTTATAAAGTGAGACCGCAGAAGAAGTAGCAACCTAAATACCCTCCCCCTTGAGGGGGGAGGGTAGGTTGAAAATCCGCCTCGGGCGGGGTGGGGGTGAGTATCACC
>JASEHG010000175.1 GCA_030018855.1 Candidatus Brocadiaceae bacterium | reverse complement strand
GGAATGGGGAGACAGACGTATCAGACGCCTCCAGGCCCATAAAACCCACAGAGGTGGAGCTATGCCAGAAGAACGGGGTTGAGTACATAGAACTCCCTGTGGCCTACGATGCCCTGACGGTGGTAATAAACCCGGCCAACAATTGGGCCAGCAGTATGACGGTAAAGGAACTAAAGACGCTCTGGGAGCCGGAGGCCCAGGGGAAGATTACCCGTTGGGGCCAGATTAGGCAAGGGTGGCCGAATGAGGAGATACACCTATTTGGGGCAGGTGTGGACTCAGGGACCTACGATTACTTCACAGAGGCCATCGTGGGCAAGGAGCACTCAAGCCGCGGGGACTTTACTGCCAGCGAGGACGATAACGTACTTGTCCAGGGTGTTGCCACAGACAAATTGGCCCTGGGCTTTTTTGGCCTGGCCTACTACGAGGAGAATAAGGACAAACTGAAGACAGTGGCCATTGACGATGAGAAGGCAGAGAATGGCAATGGGCCTATACTCCCAAGCAGAGAGACCGTGGAAAATGGCACGTATCAACCCCTGGCCAGGCCCATCTTCATCTACGTAAACAAGAAGTCCGCCGAAAGGCCAGAGGTACAGCGGTTCGTAGAGTTCTATATGGCCCAGGGGGGGCAACTGGCCGCAGAAGTGGGCTACATCCCCCTCCCAGCAAACGTCTATACACTGGCCTGGGACCGCTTCAGTCGTAGAGTAACAGGTTCGGTCTTCGGGGGGAAGGGTTCTCAGGTAGGAGTATCTATTGAAACCTTACTCGGCAAGAGCAAGTAGTGTAGAGGGTGTCAGCACAAGACCTGCGGGGAGGCCCGCAAGGTCTAAGAAAGGTGGGCCTCCTGCTGGTACCTCCGACATTATCCGCCACCGTCTCCACCCCCGCATTTGGGAAAAGGTTATACATACCCTCCTGTTCCTCTGCGCTAGCCTGTCTATCTTCACTACAGCAGGCATAATATATGTCTTGATTTTTGAGACGGTTGGCTTCTTCCGCGAGGTCTCTCCGCTAAAATTCTTTTTTGACACCCAGTGGACACCCCTCTTCGCTGAAAAACATTTTGGTATCTGGCCACTGGTCTGCGGGACGTTCCTCACGTCCATCATAGCCATGCTGGTAGCCATGCCCATCGGAATCCTAAGTGCGGTCTACCTGAGCGAGTACTCCCCTGAGAGGGTCCGTCGTGTGCTAAAACCCGCCCTGGAGGTACTGGCCGGGATACCAACCGTAGTCTACGGTTATTTTGCCCTACTCTTTATTACCCCTCTATTACAAAAGCTCATACCTCCCATGTCTGGCTTCAATGCCTTAAGCCCTGGGATAGTAATGGGGGTCATGATACTCCCCATAGTCTCTTCATTGAGCGAGGACGCCATGTACGCCGTACCCCAGAGTCTGAGGGAAGGGGCCTATGCCCTGGGGGCAAGGAAGCTCCACGTATCCTTCCTTGTGGTGGTGCCCGCCGCCCTTTCAGGGATTACCGCCGCCTTTCTCTTGGGGGTCTCCAGGGCCATTGGTGAGACCATGATTGTGGCCATTGCCGCAGGGCAACAGCCACGCTTCACCCTGAACCCACTCGTACCCATAGAGACCATGACTGCCTACATCGTCCAGGTCAGTCTCGGGGACACCCCCCATGGGACACTGGAATACCATACTATATTCGTTGTGGGGATGATGCTCTTCGTCAGCACCTTTGCCCTGAACATCATCAGCCACTGGCTACGCAGGCGTTACAGGGAGGCCTACGTATGAAGAAAGCCCACTGGAGAGAATGGGCCTTCCAGGTAGTGGCCCTCATGGCCATGGTTTTTACCATTGGGGTGCTGATAACCCTGATTGTGGACGTCTGCATAGACGGCATCCCGCGTCTGGGCTGGCAGTTCCTGACCAGTTTCCCCTCCCGTAAACCTGCCGAGGCGGGTATCCTGGCGGCCCTGGTGGGGAGTGCAGGTGTGGTAGCCCTTACGGCCTTATTTGCCTTTCCACTGGGGGTAGGGGCGGCCATCTATCTGGAAGAGTATGCCCCAAAAAACTGGCTGAGCCAGATAATAGAGGTCAACATCGCCAATCTGGCCGGTGTGCCTAGTATCATCTATGGCCTTTTAGGGCTGGAGATCTTTGTACGCGCCATGCGCATGGAGCGGAGTCTCCTGGCCGGTGGTGCTACTATGGCCCTCCTGGTCTTGCCAATGATTATCATATCCTCCAGGGAGGCCATAAGGGCCGTCCCCCCCTCCATCCGTGAGGCCTCCTATGCCCTGGGGGCCACCCGATGGAAGACCATAAGGCATCAGGTCTTGCCCCTGGCCCTGCCGGGCATACTCACGGGGACCATCCTGGCCCTCTCCAGGGCCATCGGGGAGGCCGCACCCCTTATTACCATCGGCGCCCTTACTTACGTGGCCTTCCTGCCAGATAGTCCACTCTCCCCCTTCACCGCCTTGCCCATACAGATTTTTAACTGGACCTCTCGTCCCCAAAAGGGGTTTCTAACGGACGCCGCCGCTGGCATCGTCGTCCTGCTCATAGTACTCTTATGCATGAACGCTATAGCAATATGGTTAAGAAACAGATACCAGAGGAAACACTATTAATGTATCCTTTAACAAGCCCTAAAGTACTTCCCCGGTTTACAGAGGGGTCTCGTTCCAATACAATGCTGGAGAAGGCAGATAAGGCACTAACGGAGAAAAAGGAGGTAGTACCCATAACGGAAGCGAATCTAAAGGAAATAGAGACTGTGGACCTGAGCGTCTATTATGGTATCAACAAGGCACTAAAGGGGGTGAGTATGCCCTTTTATCAGAAGTACGTAACGGCCATTATAGGACCCTCGGGATGCGGCAAATCCACCCTTATCAAGGCCATCAATCGGGTCTGCGAAATCACTGCCAAGATAAAAGTAGAAGGACACGTACTGTTTAAGGGTAAGGACGTCTACGATAAAGACGTAGACGTGGTAGAACTAAGACGGAAGGTGGGGATGGTCTTTCAGAAGCCCAACCCCTTCCCCAAATCTATTTATGACAACGTGGCCTTCGGACCAAGGCTTCACAATAGGTTGAACAAGGGTTCACTTAATGATATAGTGGAAAAGAGTCTTAGAAAGGCCGCCCTGTGGGGAGAGGTGAAGGATAGACTACACGTAAACGCCATGCAACTCTCTGGAGGCCAACAGCAGAGGCTGTGCATCGCCAGGGCCCTGGCCGTTGACCCGGAGGTCATCCTTATGGATGAACCATGCTCGGCCCTGGACCCAATTGCCACGGCCAAGATTGAGGAATTAATAACGGAACTCAAAGAAGACTACACGGTGGTTATCGTAACGCACAACATGCAGCAGGCCGCAAGGGTCTCGGACTACACGGCCTTTCTACTACTTGGACAACTCATGGAGTTTGGCGATACCAGTACCCTTTTCACTAACCCCAGGGATAAGGCCACGGAGGATTATATTACTGGGAGGTTCGGCTAAACAACAGACCGTAGGGGCACGTTGCAACGTGCCCCTACAATAGTCTAGAGTCAATAGTCTATAGTCCAAAATCTAGTCATGGAACGGATTTTTGATAAAGAACTAAACGCCCTCAAGGAGAGACTGCTCTACATGGGTTCCATGGCCCAGGGCATGATACGTGTGGCCATAAAGGGCCTGGTAGAGAGAGACGAGTCCATCCTGGAAGAGGTGTTCAAGAACGAAGAGGAGGTCAACCACCTGCAGATAGAGATTGACGACATGGCCATGAAGCTCCTGGCCCTACGCCAGCCCATGGCCGTTGACCTGAGATTTATTGCGGCCTCCATCAAGATAAACAGCGAACTGGAGCGCATCGCTGACCAGGCAGTAAACGTCTGCCAGAATACCCAGGTCTTACTAAAGTACCCCCTGCTTAAGCCCCTTATTGACATCCCAAGGATGGCGGAGATAGCCCAGAAGATGCTCAACGATAGCCTGGAGGCCTTCGTAAACCGGGACCCTGACCAGGCACAGGTAACCCTTGGTGAGGATGATAAACTGGACGGACTGAAAGACCAGATATTTAGAGAACTTCTCACCTACATGATTTCCGACCCCACCACTGTCCAGAGGGCCCTCTGCCTTATCCTTATCTCCAGGAACCTGGAGAGGATAGGGGACCACGCCACTAACATCTGCGAGGACGTAATCTACATGGTCCAGGGCCGGGACATCCGCCACCCCCAG
>JASEHG010000174.1 GCA_030018855.1 Candidatus Brocadiaceae bacterium | reverse complement strand
TAAACCTCTACCTTGAATTCTATACAACATTTTGCACCTCTTATTGGGGTTCCCTGACCTTCCCTGGTTTATACTACTGCCAGTAAGTAGCCGCAGGCTTTAGCCTGCGAGAACATCCGAAACCTGTAGCCGCAGGCTTTAGCCTGCGCGGAAGAGCGCAACCTAAAGGTTGCGGCTACAGGACTCATTATTTCAGCGGTGTGTTGTGGCCGCAGGCTTTAGCCTGCGAATGTTCAAATCATCGCACCCAAAACATCTTCCATATTGCATCCTATGGAACCCTTAAACGGATACTCCTGCCACGATGATACCAACCCCTTCCTTACCGGATTATCTAGTATATATCTTACTTGGGTCGCTATCTCCTCATGTTTCTTTATTATGTGGTCATAAAAATCTTTCTGCCAGCTAATTCCAGCCTTGTTTGCAGTCATCCAATAGCCTGTCCTTTGCTTGTAACTTACCAGTGCATTCCATATAATATTGGAATCGCTACAGGTCCCTGTGATTATTAAATGTTGGTGGTCGGGCATGAAACAGTAAACCGGGACAATACAGGCTTCTTTGGCAACGACCGAGGTAAGAACGTCCCTAAAAATATTTACAATTTCAGGCTGGGTAAATGCTGGAACGCCTCCCTTCAGGCACAGCGTAAAAGCAACGGACACCGTTCCTTTATAAAATTCTCGTGGTAATCTGTGTCTTTTTTCTTTTACACCCATATTATTTGCGCAGGCTAAAGCCTGCGGCTACCGGGTTTCGGACGTTCCCAATGTAGCCGCAACCTTTAGGTTGCGCTGTTCGTAGGCTAAAGCCTGCGGCTACAATTTCCGAATGGTTCTCGCAGGCTGAAGCCTGCGGCTACGGGTTCAATTGCTTATACGTTGATTTCCTCCACCCCATACAGCCCATAATCCATCTCCCCCAGCCCGGCCTGATGGGCCTCACGGATGAAGCCAATATCCACGGGCTGGAGGCCAAAGAGGGTGGCGCCGTAGGAGTCTACGGCCACTGGGTCTCTCCCCACCACTATCTGCCGTGCCCTTTCAGGGGAATTATCCACGTCCTCCAGCCGCCCCCCCGTAGGCCCGTGGTCCCTGAGTACACGATAGGCATCTAGCACCGTGAGGTCTACCTTTACCACCCTGTTAAGGTCAGATATCTTGGGGTGTATGTCCTTGTGTAAGGCCCCCCTATCCCAGCCCACCATGCCCATGACGTTCTTCAGGGCCATGGTGAGCCTGGAGGTGCTGTGATGTTTGGCAACAGGGACATTGATGAGGACGTCCACCTCCTCCTTCAGGGTAAAATCGTCAAAAAAGGCCCAGGAAGAGAGGGCCTTCCCACCAGGGATGGCTACCTCTCTTAACCGGGACGGCCGGATAAAACAGACCTCTGCCCCGGCCTTTCTTGCGGCCCTGGCAACACCACTTATTTCATACGAGGTTGCCGGATTACTGGAGCATGTATTATCCAGCACCTTGACCCTTGAGGCCCCAGCCCCTCTTGCCAGCTCTATCAGGGCGGCAACGAGGAAGGGGTTGGTATTGGCGGCAAACTCGGGGGCACGGTTCCAGGACAGGTTTGGCTTTATTACCACTTTGTCACCCCTGGAGATTAGTTTATCCATACCACCCAGGGCCTCCAGTGCCCGTCTGGTCATCTCCCTTACGGTCTCTTCCTCGGTCCTTCCCTCCCTCTGTCCGCCGTGTGCCACTACGAGGCCCTTTTTAAGCCTGGTATCTTTCAATGTCTTGAGGGGTCTGGGTCTGTGGAGGCTGGAGAGGTAATTGAGGCTGTAGAGGCAGGCCCCTGCCCCTACGGCCGTCTTGAGAAACGTCCTCCTGGAGATACAATCCTTCATCAAAAGCTATCCAAACGGGTCATTGCTAGCTATTCACTCAGGCTAAAGCCTGCGGCTACGAGCCTAATGACAGTCTTACTTGGGTGGCCAGCAGTGCAGCGTAACGACTACCTTTGCGTTTTCCAGGACTCCTACAGGTGCCTGTCTCTCCTTGCAATCCCCCTTTGTAGCATCTATGTCGCACTTAGTACCGCCGGGATTTATAGTACACTCCCCCTTGGCATCGGTGGTTGCAGTCTCTTTTTTCCCTTCGGAAGTTACGTCTACGGTAGCCCCTTGTACTGGCTTACTGTCCTTATCTACCACCTGCACAGTCATCTTTGCGGCCTCTGCGGTGGGCAGGGTGCCAATGAAAAGTCCAACTGAAAAGATTCCTGCCATCAAAAGATGTAATCTCATGCTTACCCTCCTCTTCTGTTATTTGGACAAGAACTTACCTTAATCAAACAGGGCATCAATAAAGCCCTCTGGGTCAAAGCGCTGTATATCCTCCGCCTTTTCCCCCAGTCCTACGAATTTCACTGGTATCTTTATCTCATCCTGCATACCCAGGACTACGCCGCCCTTGGCGGTACCATCCAGTTTGGCAAGGAATATACCGGTAATGTCAACGGCCTCTTTGAAGAGTCTTGCCTGGGAGATGGCATTCTGTCCCGTAGTGGCATCCAGTACCAGGAGCACCTCATGGGGGGCATGTTCTATCCTCTTGGACAAGACCTTCTTCATCTTCCCCAGTTCGCTCATGAGGTTCTGCTTGGTGTGGAGTCTCCCTGCGGTATCAACGATGACCACGTCCACCCCTCTGGCCACCGCCGCCTCCAGTGCGTCGTAGGCCACGGCTGAAGGGTCAGCCCCTGTCTGGTGTTTTATTATCTGGGCCCCTATGCGGCCAGCCCATATCTCTAGCTGTTCTACTGCCGCCGCACGGAAGGTGTCCCCTGCGGCCAGTAGTACCTGTTTACCTTCCCTGGCAAACATATAGCCCAGCTTGGCTATAGAGGTAGTCTTACCGCTCCCGTTCACCCCCGCAACCATAATCACCGTAGGAGGGGTGGGGGACATGTTTAGCTCCAACTTGCGGCCTTTAAAGCGTTCCTTTAGCCTGGCCTTTAGATGCCCTTTCACCCCGGCGGCGTCCGTAACTTCCCCTGACTGGCAGGCCCGTCTGAGTTCTTCCATGAGACGGCCGACGGGCTTCACGCCCATATCCGCCTCTATCAGGGCCGCCTCTATCTCTTCCAAGAGGTGTTCATCTATCGTCTGTCCCAGGGCAAAGAGGCCCTGGAGGTGGCCCTCCAGGCGTGCACGGGTCTTTTCTAGCCCCTTCTTTAAGTCGTCCAGTGAGACCCAGGCATCCAGGGAGAGCCAGGAAGAATCTTCCTGTTTTTTAACCGGTATCTCCGTTGGCCTTTCTTCCTCCCCGCCGCTTGACGGTGGAGGTGGCCCTGCTGTCTTTTCTGCTGGGGTCTCTGCAGGCTTCTCTTCCTTCTTTTCCTCTTTGACGCCTGCCGGCGCTACCGCTTGCTCTATAAATCCTTTAATGAGGTCAAAGACCATAGCCCTTCCTCTGAGAATACAATGAGCAAAAATCTAAATGTCAAGGTCCAACAGCAGGTCAGCAGTCAGCAATCAGCAGTCAGTAGACAGCAGTTAAAAGAATGCTGACTGCTGATAGCTGATAGCTGATTCCTGTCTACTCCTGCCTGTTCCTTACTGCCTACTGCTTACTGCCAGTGCCCTCTCTCTGAGGACCACTACCATACTCAAGGGGACTCTTACCTTGCCCAGGGGTATACCCGGCTTTCTTTGTCCATGGAAGTCTGAGCCTCCAGAGACGGCCAGGTTATATTTTCTGGCTATCTGGAGGTACCTCTCTACCTGGGGTGGGGTATGGGTGGGATAATAGACCTCAAGCCCCTGGATGCCCCATTCCACCAGATAGGGTATAAGGTCATCTCTCATTGCAAGACCTGGGTGGGTGTAGATTGGCACTCCACCGCTACCCAGGATAAGTTCAATGGCCTGTTGTACGGTGATGGTCTTTTTGGGGACATAAGCAGGACCGTCATCCCCTAGATATTTGTTAAACACCTCTTGTATATCAGTACAGTAACCCTTCTTATGTACCACCTCCGCCACGTGCATCCTGCCTGGGGGGCTATTGCCCGCCAGGTCTAAGACCTCCTGGGAATCTATATGGACACAGAGCCCATCCAGCCTCTCCACCATAGCCGAAACCCTATTTATTCTATCCTTCTTCATCTCCTCCAGCTTACGCAGGAGATTACTATCATTAATGTTTATAAAGAGTCCCAGGATGTGGACCTCGTTGGGGTGCAGGTAACCAGAGAGTTCTATCCCTGGG
>JASEHG010000173.1 GCA_030018855.1 Candidatus Brocadiaceae bacterium | reverse complement strand
TCCTCATGGTAGATGCAGGGGCAGATAATACCCTTATTTTTCCCCTTATCTTCATTATTTACCACACGACAAGGGCAGTATTCCTCCCCATACTTCAACTTTCTTAAGGCAAGACCCTTTATGATTGTATCTACGGTGGAGGTATCTGGATTGAACCGATAGGGGGTGTTCTTCAGCCACTTCTCAAGCCTCTGGCGGACTCCCTGTTGTACCTTGTCCAGAGGGTCTTCTTTCATGTCGCCAGCCCTGCCTAGTGCGGACACCGCCTTTTTTAGCTCCATAAAAGTTAAATTATACTTACCACTATTTTTATTGCAAGAAAAAAATTTATACAATATCTTGTATGCTTCACCTAAATAATTGACACATATAGCATTAGTGTCTTTGTGCGGAAATTTTCCTTTGACAACGCACGACAAAGTGTTAAAATCCCGTGCTGAGGGGAAGGCAGTAGCACCGCTTTGACGGGAGTGATTCTTGCTCCATACCTTTTTATTATTTCTTTTTGGTATAGAGATGGTTCACCCTTGCGTCAGAGAGGTGGTAGTAAGAAGACGGAGGTAAGGCATCATGTTAGACAGGGGGAAGCTGGCCCGGGGGCTTGAGACCATCCTAGGTAATATCGCAGTTGAGGAGATGCCAGGTAGTAGCGGTAGTAAAGTATTACACATAGACCCCAACCTTGTACAACCCAATCCACACCAACCCAGGAAGAATTTTGACCCGCAGACAATAAAGTCTCTCACGGAATCTATTAGAGAGCATGGCCTACTACAGCCTATACTTGTAAGGCCTGGGAAGGACGGGGGCTATCAGCTGGTAGCAGGCGAGAGGCGGTGGCGGGCAGCCAGGGAACTAGGCCTTAACAGCATCCCGGTCATTATTAAGGACATGGGTAACAAGCAGTCCTTGAGTGTGGCCCTGGTAGAAAACCTGCAGAGGGAAGACCTGAACCCCATAGAGAAGGCAAGGGCCTTTTGGGAGCTTATAGAGGTCTTTGGGCTTACCCAGGAGGAGGTAGGGAGGTACACAGGAATAGACCGCTCTACCGTAGCCAATTTCCTCAGGCTCCTTGAACTCCCAATAGAGGTACAGGAGCTTGTTTCACGTGGAACAATCTCCCCTGGCCACGCACGGGCACTGATATCCCTCGGAAATGAGACCCTCCAGAGGAAATTATGCCAGAGGATAATAGAAGAGGGGCTGACAGTAAGGGAGGTGGAGGCCATCGCCTCAGGGGCCAAGAACCCCAAACCTAATAACGGGGCGGCATCGGTACCGGCCGAAGAGGCAGTAGACCCTAAGGGTACTCACCATATACGCTCCCTGGAAGACCGCCTGCGTAGGGCGTTAGGGCTTAAGGTACAGATAAGGCAGTCTAATGGCAGAGGAAAGGTTATCCTCTACTTCCAGGGCAACGGTCAATTTGAGCGCCTGGTGGGGCTCCTTGGGGCTACGAGTGCTTAGTCCCTAGGTCCTCTTTCTCTGCTCTACTAGCCCTGTGAGGCATTCTAGGATCTGGATGAGCTGGTTCTTCAGCACCATTGTGTCTACTATCCTTGCCCTCAATACCTCCCGTAGGGCCTCTATCTGGGCCAGCTCCCGTTCTGTGAGTTCCATCCCGAATCTCCTTAAGTATACCTGAAAGCGTAATAAATTACATTAATTATACGTATTTTACAGATTATGTCAAGTAAAATTTTCCCGATGGATAAACAGGCAATAGGTGAAAGGCTAAAGATAGCCATATTGTCCCAAGGTATTACACAAAAAGAGTTTGCAGAAAGGATTGGGTTCTCAGACAAGTATATAAGTGATATCGTTAGAGGCAGGACGAAGCCATCCCTTGCCCTGCTATCGCAGATACGCTCTGTATTTAACGTATCTACGGAATGGTTGATTACCGGGGTCGGCGACTCTCCCAAGATAACCCTGGAGGGTTTTGTCAAGGAATCTACCCCGCCCTATCAGCCTTACACAGGAGTACCTTCACAATTAAAAGAAGATAAGAAGGTGGCAATACCCTTATTGTCCGAGACACAAGTCCTAAGTATCTATAACAGAGAGTGTTACATTAAAGAGATAAAGGCTGAAGAATATTGCCTGTTCTACAGAGACTGGCTAAGCCAGCCAGACGAGACCGTCTGTACACAGGTCAGGGGGTCTGAGATGGAACCCCTTCTAAAGGAGGGTTCGGTGGTTGCGTTAAATATTGGCGTAAGGGACCCCGCCCTCCTGGTGGGGAGGATTTGCGGCATCCGGGTGAAGGGGACGGGAGGTGGTGGGGCTACTCCTGATAATATATGTTTCAGATGGTTAAAGGCCAGTGAACCCTATCTCGTCTTTGTACCCCAACAGGAAGGCCATCCTATCCTGTGTCTCCCCCCAGCGGAAAACCCCATTATAGGCAGGGCAGAGGGGGCCTGGGTGAGATTTTAGATTTCAGATTTTAGATTGTAAATTGCAAATTGGAAATTTTAAATTTTAAAATTCGCAACCTCCAATTTACAATTTCCCCCTATCCCCCCGGCTCCTTCCCCCTGCTACCGAACATCTCCTTTTTATCTTTATCAACCTGGATATATGAGAGCGTTCTGCCTCGTCTAGCTTGGCCTTGATGAATTTTATTGTCTCCTTGAGTTCTGGCAGGAGGATAATATTCCAGGGCATTAACCCGTCGCCTGGTCTCCTCTACTTCCTTAGCAAGTAAGTCTAATGGCGTATTCCAGTTCGGCAACAGCCTCTCTATATACTCCACAAAATCAGGCCAAAATTTTCTTGACATGGAAACAGTTTATATGTATTATTTCCCTTCTGATTTGTGGGTTCAAGTTTGGAATGACCAGACTTAGAAAGGAGGGTCTTTTGCTATGAAGAGTTGGTTCGGGAGGGCAAGGGTAATCTGCCTAGTGGGTTTTGCCTTTTTTGTGGGACTGTCCTATGCTGTCCCTCAGCAGGCCATGGCTGACCTCAAGTGCAAGCTGGTAAACAAGAGCACCGGCAAAGGGGTCCCAGCCGAGTTTAGCGCCAGGGTAAAGGATACTATTGACAAGCTTTATGCCTGCGTAGACACTACAGGGAACGGTTGTACCCTGAAGGTACCCGACCCCAATGCCGTTTACGAGGTGAGGTGCTTCCAATGGAATACCGACTACAATCTGGTAGATAACACCCTGCCTCAGACGAATACCGGCCGCCATGCCGCCGTGGTAGAGAAGAGACTGCTGGTAGTTAAGGGCAATGGTGAGGCTAACTTCACTTGCGTTGACTGGAAACCAGATTCCAGCACCTATTCAAACCTTAAGGAAGGCGGCTCTGGCGAGTAAAGTACTAAAAACTATAGGTCTTACAAAAAGGGTGTGGACGTCTTCCACGCCCTTTTTGTTTCTAATCAAATAGATTGGCGAAAAGGGCGGTAGCACCGCCTGGTCCAGCACCTTATTGGTACGGGGCTGGCGTAAAGGAGCCTCCAGTTGCGGGTCTTCATCCTAACCCTTTGGGTAGGTTTCGGTGGATTCCTGGGCACTATTATGCGGTACTGGATTTCCCTGGGGATGTACGCAGTCCTGGGAGAGACATTCCCCTACGGGACACTGCTGGTAAACTTCTCAGGGTGCTATTTTGTGGGGCTTCTGGGGAGCCTGTTCGTTGAAAGGCTCCTGGTGGGGCAAGACGTTAGACAGTTCATACTCATAGGAATCCTCGGAGGCTTTACCACCTTCTCCACCTTCACGTACGAGGCCCTCCAGCTCCTTAAGGAAAAGGATTTCCTGCTGGGCGGCCTTTACGTTGGGGGACATTACTTCTTTTGTCTATTGTTTGTGTGGCTTGGCAGTCTGACCGCAAGGGCAATATAAATGAAAAAGACTGTAGAAGAAGGAAGGCTGCTGCGCATCTTTGTGGGAGAAAACCACCGCCACCACGGTATCCCCCTCTTTGAGGCCATCATCCAGAAGGCCAGGGAGAAAGGGCTGGCGGGGGCCACCATCCTGAAGGCGGTAGAGGGCTACGGCATCCACAAAAAGATACATACCCACAGGCTCCTGGAACTGGCCGAGGAGATGCCCATAATCATTGAGATAGTAGATACCCCCGAGAAGATAGAGTCCTTCCTGCCCCTCCTGGACGAGATGATTAAGGAAGGCGCACTCACCCTGGAGGACGTAAAGCTCATCAGGTATACACCCGATTAGACAGTAGGGGCACGTTGCAACGTGCCCCTACCTATGTA
>JASEHG010000172.1 GCA_030018855.1 Candidatus Brocadiaceae bacterium | reverse complement strand
AGTGGCCTTAGCCCAAAGCCTTTACGAATACATAAAGGTGGAAGAAGTTGCCCCGGAAAATTTCACACAGGTACTCCTCCCTACCTCAGTAGTGCCTGTTGAGAAGGTGATAAAATATGAGAAGAGATTGACCTCAGACCTTGCCATCACCAGGGAGGAGAACACTATTACCCTGCCCAAGGACTCGCTGATGGCCGTAGAGTACCGCCTCAGGTATCGTTCCGTAGGTGAGGCATACGAGCCCCTTATTTACTGTACGGACTATTCAGAGGTTTCCTCGGGGAGGCAGGTATCCTTTGCCTCTCCTGCCTGGCTCAAGGCCTATGACTTTATAAAGAATAATACGGAGAGGGACTCTTTGGTCCTCTGCTGGTGGCATCATGGGAAGAGGGTAAAGTTGTTCACCGGGAGGGAGACCCTGGTCTCCAAGCCCGGCATGGGGCTCTTGAAGGGCCTCTCTGTGCCTAAGGGCAGACACGAGAGGGCCACCCTGGACTACCTCCTTAAGTGGCTCAAGGACAGGGAAGGTCTTGAGGATGACATGAAGACTAAAGACCTGGCCAGGTTCTTCTGCTCCAAAGAGACCGAGGCAAAGGAGATACTGGGGCTATTAACCCCTCCAGACAGGCCAGTCTACATCCTGGTGAGTTCTGAAGACTTCCAGGAAATAAATGCCATGAGCCGTCTCGCAGAGGCAGATTTGAAACTAGAGTCAAGGGATATCAAGCCCATGACGGTGACAGGCGTGGCTGGAGACATGTCCTTTATAAACCAGTGGATAAAGAATAGCGGCATCACCTCCTACTATGCCCAGATATTCCCGAAGTACTATGCCCTCTGGTATCTGGAGGATTATGGCAACGCCGATATGAAGGAGGCGCTCATACTCAAACTCCTTCCACTCAGTACAGGTCATGGGCAGGGACTCAGCTACTTCCAGCCGGTCTTCAGGAGTGACGAGGCCCATGTGTGGGTCTACCGCTTTATCCCCGAGGGGCTAAAAGAACCAGTAGGTTCTGCCAGGATGGGCATCCCTGGTGGTCACGGAGGCGGTGGGCATGGCGGGGGATATGACGGACACGGTGGGGGTGGTCATGGTGGGGGATACGACAGTCATGGAGGTGGTGGGCATGGCGGTGGGTACGGCGGGCACGGGTATTGAACCCAGAATTCAGCATTCAGAATGCAGAATTCAGAATCCTGTATTCTGAATCCTTTGTCTAAAAATGCAGGACCGTTTTCAAAGAAATGTAACACGCCTGAGGGTCTCGGTAACTGACCTCTGCAACCTCTCCTGCGTCTACTGTAGGCCCTCCCAGGGCGTCCCTCACCTGGAGCGTAAGGATATCCTTAGCTTTGAGGAGATAGCCACCGTAGTAAAGTATGGTGCCGAACTGGGCATACGGAGTGTCAGGCTGACAGGTGGCGAACCAATCACGAGGAGAAACGTAGAACGTCTCGTTGCCTCCCTGAGTAAAATCCCTGGCATAGAAGACCTGGCCATGACCACCAATGGCGTCCTCTTGAGACAATATGCCGCCGTTCTAAAGGAAGCTGGTCTCATGCGGTTGAACGTCAGCCTGGACAGCCTCAGGGCAGACCGCTTCCGCCAGATTACAGGGGGAGGCTCCATTTCAGACGTCCTCCAGGGCATAGAGGAGGCACTGCGTGTGGGGTTCCAGGAGACAAAGGTAAACATGGTGGTTATGCGGGGCACCAATGAGGACGAGGTAGAAGAGTTTGCCCGCATGAGCCTGGAGAAGCCCCTGGAGGTGAGGTTCATAGAGTATATGGCCTTCGGATGCAGGATGATTGAAGAGCGCAAGTTCGTGCCCAGCAAAGAGGTCATGAAAAGGATAAGTCGTCTTGGGGAACTAATACCTGTAGGTAGGGACAGACCTTTAAGTCTGTCCAATGAGGACAGGTCTAAAGACCTGTCCCTACGAGGTCCTGCTCGGCTCTACAGGTTAAAGGGCGCCGCAGGCACCCTGGGCTTTATCTCTCCCGTGAGTCAGCCCTTCTGTGGGGACTGTAATCGCCTCAGGCTCACCTCAGAGGGTAAACTCAGGGCATGCCTCCTGGCCGGGGGTGAGGTGGACATAAGGGCCATCCTCAGGGGTAATCCCACACCGGAGACTATAAAGAGGGCCTTCCTGGAGGCCGCCGTCCTGAAGCCTGCTGAGCATTCTGGCACAGGCGAGGCCGTCATGTGCCGGATAGGCGGATAAAGCCAGGGGTCAGGGGGTAGGGGCGTGTCACCTCTAAAAAGAGGGGATTAAGGGGTGTGTAGGACTTTTCTCAGAGTGAGGTAGAAAAGGGGGCCGAAGATGGCAAGGCTCACCAGTCCCAGTAGATATTCCCCAATATAAAAGGTTACAAATAAAATAAAGAGCATGTTGATGAAGTAGCAGGCCGGTCCCATAAGGGCATTTTCGGCCCAGGGTATTGCCCACCCCATCTTTTTGTCAAGCCTCTGGAAGCAGTATATGACGGCCAGCCCCACCACTAACCATCCAAAGAAATTGGACAGTGGCACTCCAAAGTATATCCCCCCATCCGGGTAGTAGAATATCTGCCCGAGGAACCATTGAGAACCCCTGAGGGCCACAGGGTCTACCACCACGTCCTGGAGCATCATTAATGTAGCCGCAAGAAAAAGTACCCCTCCAGAGTGCCACGGCGGGGCTATCAATTCACATTTCCATCCGCGCCTTGTTATGGGAGACAGTAATAGCAGGGCCAGGGAATAGCTGAAATAGGCCAGGAAGGAGTAGGAGAGGGAGTCCATGAAGGGGACATTGGAGACGTACAGTTCTTTTCCATGGGTCTCCCCTGTATAGATGTAAAGGCCGTAGGGTATCCCATTACGGGTGGAGCTATACTCGGAGACAAACGCAATAAGATAGGCAAGGAGGGTGAAGACGGTTATCCTCTTGAGTCCGAGTTGTAACCCCCCTGCCAACAGGTGCAGGCCCAGGAGAATAAATACATAGGGGCGGAGGAGGATAGTGGATATAAGTAAGGAAAAGATTTCCATCTATATGTTCGTTTAGGGTTAATGAATTTGGAACGCAAGGTTAGCATAAAGGGGAATAATGTCAAGGGAGAAGTTTCTTGCTAAAGATGCTACTCATAGTCTGTAGACTAATAGTCTACATTTGTTAGGAATAAGGTTTATGAGAACAAAGACAAAGAAACTTCAGACTTTTGGAACAAACGTAAGACATATAAGAGAAGCCTTATGCATTTCACAAGAGAAACTCGCTCACTATGCTGGTTTACATCGCACATACATTGGGGGGATTGAGCGTGGAGAGCGTAACCCAGGTTTAATCAACATTGTCAAGCTAGCCCAAGCCTTGCAAGTAGAACCCTTTGAACTTCTGAAGGGGGTCAAATGAGCTATAAAGATTCCCCGTACCGAGACTTGCCACCTAAGCAATGGGCGAAAAAGACACGTGATTTAGTTCGTGCACACCCTCTTAAGATGGAAGAAGCGGTAGAAGTCGTTCTTAAAGTTTGGCAAGATATCTTGACATCAGCTATTGGAAGCAAGCCGTACCAAATAGGCACTGATTTATTGCCTAAGCCACAAATAATGGCTTTTTTTCTGCACGAACTTATTCCGCTAGAACTTGCTGCTCGTCATCCAGGAATCTGGCGAGGAGACAAATCAGCCGATGAAAAGGATCTCGTATTCATACCAAACCCATCTTTCTCAGTAGAAATCAAAACTTCCTCGCACCCTACGCAAATCTTTGGGAATAGGAGCTATGCACAGAAGCCTACAGCGACAAAGAAAAGCAAGTCTGGTTACTATCTAGCCATTAACTTTGAAAAGTTTAGACCTGCCAAGCCTAGCCCAAAGATAACTCTAATACGATTCGGTTGGCTAGATCATAAAGATTGGGCCGGTCAAAAGGCGGCAACAGGGCAACAGGCGAGACTTCTTGCAGACGTTGAGGAGTACAAACTTCTTCAACTATATCCTGGCGAATAGTTTCCCTTGAGCTTCTTCCGCAGCCTTCTTTTTCAAGTAATTGTCTATTCTTGCCGCGGACATTTCCACATAATTTGGGTTAACTTCAAATCCGAATACGGGCCTAGAATTTTTTAGACATGCTTCGGCGGTAGAACCTGACCCCATGAAGGGGTCCATGACTAATTCACCTTCATTACTGCAAGCCTTCACTATTCTATCTATCACAGCGGTAGGGAATTGAGCTGGGTGACT
>JASEHG010000171.1 GCA_030018855.1 Candidatus Brocadiaceae bacterium | reverse complement strand
CAATGGGTACCAGGAACTGGAGGGTCTTTTTGGCCCGCATCTGGTGTTCGTATTGCCCGCTCCACTGTATAAAATAACCAGGCGGGAGTTTTATCCTCTGAGGGATTACCTCTGCGGCCTCTTCCACCACGCCTATGACGTCCCGGCCCCTTACGTTAAAGAGGACATAGGCGACAAGGAGTCCATTCTCGCCCCTTATCATGCTGGGGCCAGGAACCGTCCTGATATCTGCCAGTTGATAGAGAGGTATCTGGGCCCCCATAGCGGTAGGCACCAAAACCCTCTGTATCTTATCCACGGCCTCCCTTAGTTCCCTGGCATAACGCACCCTTACCGGGAAGCGTTGTCGGCCTTCTACTGTTGTCGTGATGGTCTTACCCCCCATTGCCACCTCTATAACGTCGTGTACGTCCCCGATATTTATCCCATACCTGGCCACCTGCCTGCGGTCTATGTCAATCTCCAGATAATTTTCCCCAATCAACTTATCAGGGTAGATATCCACTGCCCCCTTGACGGTCCTGAGGCCGTCTGCCACCTGCTGGGCCAGGTCTACCACGGTCTTCTGGTCACCACCGTATATCTTCGCCCCTACCTGGGTCCTTATCCCCGTTGAGACCATGTCAACACGGTTTATTATGGGTTGGGTCCATATGTTAGACCAGCCCGGGACCTTCACTACGGAATCCAGTTCCATCAGGATTTTCTCCTTGGTCATCCCCTTCCGCCATTTCTCCTTGGGCTTAAGGTTTATTATGGACTCCGCCATCTCTATAGGGGCAGGGTCTGTGGGGGTATCTGCCCTCCCCGTCTTTCCCACCACCATCTCCACCTCCGGGACGGTCATTATAAGTGCACTCCTCTTCTTGAGGTCATCCACCACACGGGTTATAGAGGCGCTGGGCAGGGTGACAGGCATGTCCAGGATAGTGCCCTCATCTAAAGGGGGCATAAATTCCCTTCCTATCATGGGGAATAGTACCCCCGCGGCCACCACCAGGGCCATAGTAAGACCCAACGGAACCCACTTGAAACGCAGGGCCCACTTCAGGCCAGCCATGTATATCCTCACCAGGTACCGCACTATGGGGTTCTCCTCCTCGCTCCGTAGCCTGCCCTTCAAGAAGAAGGTGGCCAGGGCAGGTACGAGGGTTATGGACAGTACGGCGGTGCCTACCATAGCTAGGCTCTTAGTGAAGGCCAGGGGCCAGAAGAGCTTGCCTTCTATCCCCCTGAGGGCAAAGACAGGGATGAAGGAGAGAATCATGATTACTACCGAGAAAAATATGGGCGGCCCTACTACCCTGGAAGACTCCAGGACTACCTCCCTGATATCCCCCTTTACCCTGGCCTTTGGCCCATACTTGTTGGTCAGGTTCCTGAAGGCATTCTCAGTAATGACTATCCCCGCATCCATCAGGTCTCCCAAAGCGATGGCAATGCCAGAGAGGGACATGATGTTAGAAGTTATGTGCAGAGGGTACATAAGCATAAAGGAGATGAGGATGGCCAGGGGCAGGGTAAGGATTATGAGTAGTGCGCTGGGGAAATGGGCGAGGAAGATACCCACTACTATAAGTGTAATGATAGCCTCCTCAATGAGGGTCTCTTTCAGGGTGTCAATCGCCCTGTGAATCAGGGGGGTCCGGTCGTAGAAGGGCACTATCCTGACCCCTGGGGGGAGCCCTGGCTCAATTTCCTTAATCTTCTGCATTATATTGTGGCTTACGGTCATGGTATCTTCCCCAAACCTCATGAGAACTACGCCCCCTGTGACGTCGCTACCGTTCTTTTCCAGGACACCCCTGCGTAGGGAAGGCCCTATCTGGACCGTGGCCACGTTCTTTACGTATATGGGTACCCCATTGTGCGAGCCTACAACTATATTCTCTATGTCCTCCAGGCCCTCAATCCAGCCCAACCCCCTCACCAGATACTCCATGTCACTGGCCTCTACCACCCTGGCCCCCACGGTCTTATTGCTGGCCTGGACGTTCTCAAAGACACCCCTGAGCGGGACGTTGTAGGCCAGGAGCTTGTTTGGGTCTACGTCTATCTGATACTCCTTGATAAAACCTCCGATGCTGGCCACGTCGGCCACTCCGGGGGTGGACTTCAATTGATACCGCACGAACCAGTCCTGTACGGCCCTCAGCTCCCCCAGGTCGTAACCCTCACCCTCTACCGTGTACCAGAATATCTGCCCTATCGCAGTAGCATCAGGGGCAAGGTAGGGTACCACACCAGGGGGTAAAAAGGTGGAGGCCAGGTTCAACCTCTCTATTATCCTCTCCCTGCAAAAGTAATAACCATACCTTTCATCAAAAATTATGAAGACCATAGAAAAGCCGAAGTCGGAGATAGACCGTACTGCCTTCACCCCTGCCAGGCCCGAGAGGTTTACGCTCAAGGGATAAGTAATCTGGTCTTCTACGTCCTGGGGACTCCTTCCCAGCCAGTCCGTAAAGATAATCTGCTGGTTCTCGCTCAAATCAGGGATGGCATCCATAGGGGTGTTGTACAAACAATAGACCCCCCAGATCATGGCCAGGGCGAAAAAGATAATGGTCATAAAGCGGTTCTTTATGCAGAACTCTATTATGGCAACTACCATATATCCTCACATGTCATTCTGAGCGGAGCGAAGAATCTCAGCCTCTTCATCCGCCCAAGGTAGGCTCAGGATGACATCCATTAAACTCTACTTCAAAAACTTATCGGGGTTTTTCTTGAACTTCAGTTTGCACTCGTCACAGCAGAAATAGTAGGTCTTCCCCTGGTACCTGTACGACACGGCCTTAGCCTTTTCCAGGGACATACTGCACACCAAATCCGTAGTGGCAGTCTCCTTGTACACCCAGACCCTTGCCGAGAAGAGCCCGGGGTTGGACTGAAAGTGGGCCAGGCACTCCTTGGAACAGAAATAGTACAAGTCTTCCCCATACTTCAGGTTGAGGGCCTCAGCCACCTTCACGTCCATACCGCAAACCGGGTCTATCGCCTCTCCTTCAACAGGCATCCTTATCGGGGATGGAACCCCTTCTCCCACGGGTGGGGCCTCCTCCGCTGTTGTAGGGGCCGGCTTCAAGCCCGCCCCTGCCTCTTTCTCTGGGGGTGGCAACTTTTCGGCTGGCGTACCGTGTATATGGGGTGGAGCTCCCTCTGTCGGCCCCCCCGTTGCCCCATAGTACTGGGCGGACACCCCGGGCCCCAATTTAGTCTCGGCATCTATAAGGAATGCCCCGGCCGAGGCCACCCTCTCCCCTTCCTTTAGCCCCTCCAGTACCTGAATGTAGCCCTCTGCCTCAAAGCCGGTCTTTATCTCCCTGGCTACAAAGAGGTTCTCCTCCCTCTCCACATAAACAATCTTCTTCAGTCCCGTGTCCAGGACTGCAGAGCGGGAGATAGCCAGTACCCCCTGGGGCTTCTCCGTCAGGGGCATACCACCACATTTCTCGCATACACCTGGTTTATCAGAGACCGCCTCGGGGTGCATCGGACAATAGTACGTAATCTCCCCCACCTCCAGGGGGATTTTTATTGTGGCATTTACGAACATCGCCGGCTTTAGTTTGAATTCCGAGTTAGGGACGTCCACCCTGACCTTCACACTGCGGGTCTGCTCATTGAGGAAGGGGTCTATAAAAGAGACCATCCCGATAAAGGCCTGTCCCGGATAGGCGGGGCTGGCGATCTCTACCTTCTGGCCCAGCTTTACCAGGGCCATCTCAAATTCATAGACGTCGGCCATCATCCATAGGTTAGAAAGGTCCGCAATGGTATACATCTGGGCACCTTCCATGACGTACTGGCCCACAAGGACATCCTTTTTTATCACCGTACCGGTAATGGGGGAATGGACCACCATGTGGGTCTTTACCTCACGCCCCTTGGTAAGCTCCTCTACCTGTTCTTCCGTAATACCCCATAGGAGGAGCCTCTCCCTGCTGGCCCTGAGGAGGGATTCTGCCCCTTTGACTACCTCCGGGGTAGTACTCTCCCCCATCCTCTCCACCGTCTCCAGGGCGAGGAGGTACTCCTTCTGTGTGGAGACCAGGTCAGGGCTATAAATCCATACCAGCGGTGCACCCTGCTCCACCTCGGTGCCAGTGAAGTCTACGAAGAGCTTATCCACCCTGCCCATTATCCTGGCCGTGGCATAGGCGAGCTTCCTCTCGTCATAGGTCAGCCGGCCCACCGTGTATATCTCTTTAGTGAGGCTCCTGTAGGCGGCCTCTTCTTTCTTCACCCCGGCCAGTTTTACCTGCCATGG
>JASEHG010000170.1 GCA_030018855.1 Candidatus Brocadiaceae bacterium | reverse complement strand
CATTTTCGGCGTTACCGCCGGGGGTAATCTGTACGGCGTTAGAACCACAGAGGGTAGTAGTTAGACTAAAACCCTTTGCGTTGAGGAACTCATATTCTCCCTTCTGACAGGCAGGGCAGTCGGGGGAGGGGGTGGCAGGGCCACTCCCGGTAAAAGCGGTCTGGGTATCCACCTTCTGGAAGCTCCCCTTCCACAGGTCTATGTTCACCAGGCCGGAGATTAATGCCTCCTGGTGATTCGTAAGGATTTTCAGGGCCTCGGTGGTCTGGATGGAGGCTATCAGTTTGGCGGCAGGGGCAAGTATGCCGGCAGTCTCGCACGTGGGTAGACTGCCAGGAAGGGGGATGGAGTCTACCAGACAGCGGAAGCAAAGGGTCTTGCCTGGGAGTACGTCCAAGAGGAGGGCCTGACTGCCCAGACACGCAGAGTATATCCAGGGGGTCCCGGTCTTCAGGGCATAATCGTTGAGCAATAACCTGGTCTCAAAGTTGTCTGTACCGTCCAGGATGACCTGGGCGCCTCTCAGGAGGGTCTCCGCATTAGCGGGGTTGAGGTCGGCGGCAATACCTTCTACACGGATGGTAGAATTGATGCGGCGGAGTCTTTTCTCTGCGGCCAGGGCCTTTGGCAGGCCCTCCCTGAGGTCTTCTTCGTCAAAGAGTTCTTGTCTCTGGAGGTTACTCTCTTCCAGGACGTCCCGGTCAATAACCCTGAGGCATCCTATTCCAGAGCGGGCCAGGAGGCTGGCGGTAGTGCTACCTATGGCCCCGCATCCCACCACTACGGCACTGGATTCAGCAAGGCGTCTCTGCCCCTCCTTACCAATGGGGTGGAAGAGTATCTGGCGTAGGTAGCGTTCGGTTCTCATGCAGTACCGTAGGGGAGTTCAGGGGCCAGGGGATAGAGGCGTAGGGGCAATTCATGAATTGCCCCTACATGGCGGATGGCCGGTTCGGCCGCTACAGGCGGATTAGCTCCGTACCGGCATTTCCTGTACTGGCACGGTACGGAGTTAGCCCACTTTATAGGTACTGACACAACTGTCATCGCCGTAGGCAATGCACTTCTGTCTCTCATGGGTGATGGCAGAATTGAGCCCTTTCCCAAAGCCTGAGAGCCAGGCGGTTATGATGTCGCACATGGCCTTGGGGGGTGCTTCCGTCTCCTGCCAGTATCTGCCATGGATACAGACCGTATGGTCCCATACGATGTGCTGATTGTTCTCGTCCAGTACCTGGGCGCCGCGGTCGCAGGGCATTCCATCGCAGAAGTTATCCAGGAGGAGTTCAAAGGCCCTGCCCGGGTTAACCCCGTTCTGGCCAAGGTTCTTCTCCTTTGCGGCCTGCTGGGCGCAGCTCATGCCGTGGTTGTAGGCCCCCTTACATGCCACTTCCTTGGCCTCTTCGCCATGTTTCTTATAGAAGGCTGCAACGGTGGCCGCCTCACGCGTCTCCACGTCGTCTATAAGCCCCTGTATCCCGGCATGGATGGGCTTATCCTCCAGGAGTTCCTCCAGCGGCTTAACATCCGACTGTGCGGGGGGATACTTCTTGTAGACCCCTTGTAGAATTGCGTCAGCGTCTTTGCCATACTTCTGCTTAAGGGCCTCTACAATGGCCTTCTCTCTGGCTTCAGAGGTCTTTATCTTCTTGTGCATCCAGTGATGGATGGGCCCTAAAACTAAACTCACTGTCTTTACTCCTTTCCTTTGTAACTTATCGGCCTGCCTCAGGCAGACCGTTATATTGCAGTAGATTTTCTTCCTGTCTACCGCCTACTGCCTACCCTTTAGTCTGGGAAGGTTAGACGGCCTCCACACACTCTACGTCAGGGATCTCTTCCTTGAGCCTTGCCTCTACTCCCATCTTCAAGGTGATGAGGGAGCTGGGGCACGTACCGCAGGCCCCTTTCAGCCTGACCTTCACTACCCCGCCGTTTACCCCGACCAACTCTATATCTCCACCATCTGCCTGTAAGGCAGGTCTTATCTCGTTCAGGATTTCCTTCACTTTTTCTGGATTCAGTTTGGGCATTTGTGCTCCTCCTTCTACTAAAAAAGAATTCTCCCCCTATTATAAGGTACGGGTCCCTCTACCCGCCTTAGGCGGGCAATCATAGTGCCAATCATTGACTGCTACTAGGTAACGCCACAGACAGAATCACCAACCGCCGTGGCCAATGCTACTTCTTCGTCTGTTGGCAGGGGCACGTTGCAACGTGCCCCTGCTGTCTCCCTCATGCCCCAGCGGTCTTCTACGGCCTTGTTGATGAGCAAGGATACTAAAGACCTGGTTATCTTAGGGCACGTTACTGTTCCATTAAGGACGTTCATTGTGTTTGAGGTGTCAAAAGACAGATGACTCTGTAAGTAAGGGATATACGGCCTTGTGTAGTGTAGAAACAACCTTTCCGTAGGACTGAGTCGGGTACGGTCGTGGGCCACAGGGTTAAGGTCGCCATCCAGGCCTGCCCCTTTGTCCTGCGAATGGGTGGACGGTCCCATGACTCCGCCATCCTGGTACCACGGCTCTACCCCTTCTATTCCTAATGCCTGAGAGGTCTTATCCGCAAGTTGAGCCAGGGTGAGGGGGTGGGGATTGGTGAGATGGAAGGTCTTGCCTTGGGCCTCTGGCCGTTTAGATATCTCACTAATGGCCTCCGCCACATAATCCACCGGGACAAGGTTAATCAGGGCATCCGGGACTCCGAATACCCTCATAGGTATCTCCACTGGTGTAACTTTCGTAGGGACACGGCACACCGTGCCCCTACTTGCCTCTCCAGAATGACCTACGTGTCTCTTAAGGAACCGTTCCTTGATGAGAAAGAGTGCCCTGGCGAAGGCGTAGAAACCCTTGTAACATTGTGTGTGGCCAGTCTCTGAGTCTCCCACTATTATGGATGGCCTGTAAACTGTGAAAGGCAATAAATGTTCTCCGGCAAACCTCCTGACCATGGTCTCACTATTAAATTTAGATTCTTCGTAACTGTTATTAAAACCCTGGTTCTTATTGAAGTCCTCTTCACAGAAGGTACCTCTAAATTTACCTGCAACGTAGGCACTGCTAATGTGATGGAAATGTTTCTTTCTCCCCAGCAGGGCGAATTGTAGCAGGTGCCTCGTCCCCTCTACGTTTGTGCGGAAGAGATGGGTACGGTCAGTAAAATCGGTCAGGGCGGCACTGTGGAAGATGGCGCTCACTTGCCAGGCTAACCTCCTAAAACGTCGGCTGGGAAGGCCCAATAGTGGGAGGGTAATATCCCCCTGGACCAGCTCCACGTCTCCCAGTCGCTCCCCATTCCCACCCCCATTAAGGAATCCATCCCATCCCCTCTTGCCGGGAGTGGCCTTACCACCTTTATCCCTAACGAGGGCTAGGAGGCGGTATCCCTTCCCTGACAACCTCTTGATTAGATTACCCCCTAAAAACCCCGTTGCCCCCGTAACTAGTATAGTTTTCATTAAGCTCCACATCTTTAAAAACCCGCTTAACGTCCCTTTCAGGATAGCAGGCAACTAAAATCCATCAAAATTCCGCCTATTCAGCGTACTAGCATTAGTGAGAGACTCCCCAGCCTCTATACCAAGCTCTCCTCATATTGAGGGGGAAAAAACTCTCTATGTTAAAATTAAAGGGTTTAACCCTTCTTTTTTGCTATGGCCTCGTTAATTTCTTTTACTATTACCTCTGGGTCCATATTGTGCATCATGGCCCCAAAGGCAAGGTCTTCCATCTTGGAACCAGGACAGGTAAAACAGCCTGAACCAAAATACTTCTTTACCACTGACTCGGCTTCCGGGTAATTCTTGATTATTTCCCCGATGCTGGTCTTCTTCGTTATCTTGATTTCTGCCATAATGGTTTCCTCGTTACCTCCTAATGACTGCTCTCGGCAGGGGCTGTCCCTATACTCGCCATGATGTTGGCCACAAACATCCCCACTGCCGCCACTTGCAAAACGGCAAAGAGTTTGACCAGTCCATCAGCATATCCCCATACACCACACAATCCTACAAGGCTGATATTGGCCAGCCAGAAGTGCCACTTCATAAGGCCTGGATAGGCCACAGGGTTACCGCTAAACCGGGGGAGGATGTGATACCCCACCCCATAAATCATCATGGACATCCAGCCTAACAAATTAAAGTGCACGTGGGCAAACTTTAACAATGGTTCATCTTTGGTAAACAACTGAAGCAACCCCAAACATACTCCAATAAAAAAATATAAAAGACTTGCACGGACAAAATTCTTCGCAATTGGGTCCACTGGTACCCCTCCTCCGCACT
>JASEHG010000016.1 GCA_030018855.1 Candidatus Brocadiaceae bacterium | reverse complement strand
ACTGCCTGGATTATCTTCTTCGTGTCCATTTCTTGGTTTCCCTTCAATCCGTTAAGATACGATGGACGTGGTTACAATAGTCCGTAGTCTCTTAGGGCCTTGCCCAGTCTGGCCTCATTTTCTTTACTCATCTCGCAGAGGGGCATCCGTAACTCTCCGTTGAGTCGCCCCAGGAGACGCATGGCTGTCTTTACCGGGATGGGGTTAGTCTCAATAAACATTGCCTTACACAGGGGGAAGAGTTTGTGATGTAGCCTGACGGCCTCTGAGGCGTCACCCTTCAGGAAACTATCCACCAGCCGGGCAGTGTCCCCGGGGACTATATTGGCCGCGACGGAGACTACCCCTTTTCCTCCAAGGGAGAGGATGGGGAGGGTGAGTGAGTCATCCCCCGAGAGTACCGTAATCTTGCACAACCTGAGGATGTCGCTGACCTGGTCAAGGCTTCCACTGGCCTCTTTTATGGCGACTACGTTCTTGAACTCTCCCAGCCTGGCTACCGTCTCTGGAGAGATGGAGACCCCCGTCCTGGAAGGCACGTTGTAAACCACGATGGGGATATCTACCCCCTCGGCCAGGGTCTTGTAGTGGCGGTAAAGCCCCTCCTGGGTAGGTTTGTTGTAGTAGGGGGTGACGATTAGGGCCGCATTGGCCCCTGCCTTTTTGGCGTAGTGAGTGAGCCTGAGGGCTTCCCTGGTGCTGTTAGAGCCCGTACCGGCGACCACGGGGATGCGGCCCCCGACCTGCTGGACTACCTCCGAGATGACCCTTTCGTGCTCCTCGTGTGTGAGGGTGGCAGATTCTCCAGTGGTGCCACAGGGGGAGATGGCGTTTGTGCCCTCCTTTATGTGGAATTCAACCAGTTCCTTTAATTTCCCGAGGTCTACTTCACCGTTCCGGAAGGGTGTAACCAGGGCTACTACAGAACCACCGAGCATCATGTACCTCCTTTTATGTTACGCTTTACGGGTTACCCTTTCAGCCAGCAGGCCGTGCCTGTAAATGAGTTCCTTCATCTCCTCTACGGCCCTTTTTATCCCCACGAATACGGCCCTGGAGACGATGCTGTGGCCGATATGGAGTTCTTCTGCGCCCAGTCCCTCAACGATGGGGCCTACGTTGTGGTAGTTGAGGCCGTGTCCGGCGTTTACACGTAGGCCCTCCTCTCTGGCCAGGAGGGCTCCCTGGCGGAGCCTGGCCAATTGGGCAAGGCGGAGTCCCTCCGAGGGGGCATTGGCGTAAGCCCCTGTATGGAGTTCCACTAATTCTGCACCTGCCTCACTTGAGCCCCTAATCTGGCCGGCTTCGGGGTCTATGAAGAGGCTTACCAGGATGCCGTTGTCCTTAAGTCTTTTTATCAGGTCTTTCAAGGTCTCCTTCTGAGGTACCACGTCCAGTCCTCCTTCGGTGGTGACCTCCTGTCGTCTCTCGGGTACCAGTGTTACCTGGTGAGGTCTCGTAGAGATGGCTATTTCTACTATATCAGAGGCCGTAGACATTTCCAGGTTCAGTTTGGTAAAGATGGTCTCTTTTAGTAATCTCAGGTCTCTTTCCTGGACGTGCCTGCGGTCTTCCCTGAGGTGGACGGTGATGACATCGGCGCCGCCCTGTTCTGCCAGGAGTGCGGCGGTGACGGGGTCTGGCTCGCAGGTCTTCCTTGCCTGTCTCAGGGTGGCAACGTGGTCAACGTTCACGCCGAGTTTGGTCATTTCTTGCCCTCTCCTTGTTCCTGGAAATCAAGGTGCACCTCTGGCAGTGCCTCTTCCAGTTCCACCTGAGGGGGAAGGATGCACCTGAGGGGGCGTTTGTAAGGCCCTGGTGGTTCCAGCCCGCTCACGTCCATGTAGACCTCTGGAGGACTGAGCTTGTCCAGGGTCAATTTGGGCCCCCTTACTTTAATATCTATGTCTTCCTCCTGCAGTTTTATCTTGCGAGGGGAATCGGGGGGTTGGAGCAGCTTAATCTTGACCTTCTGGAAGGTCTTACTGCCGGGTTGTTCGGTAAGCTGTAACCAGACGTTAATTTGTTTATCACATTTTACAGGGACCTCTAAGGTCTCGCCATTGCGATGTAACGTTACCCTTTGTTCTAGTGGCACCCTCCAGGGGAAGGTGCGGTTCTGGTCGGTGGTGAGGTTAGATACGTCTATGGTGGTAGTGGAGATGCCCTTTGCTTCCTTAAGGAGGCTGGTGGGGCCTGTTACCTGGACCTGGGAGGGATAGAAGAACTCTCCTGTGAGGACGTATCCTGCGGCTGGTTCACCCTTCTTCTGGAGACTGACCGGGAGGGTCTTCTCCTCCAGCTTCCCCAGGGTTATAGTCACCTTATCCGGATTCAGGGATTCCAGTTCTATCTCTGGGGGGAAGTTAAAATTCTTTTTGTCCAACGTCACCACCTCTTCCAGGAGGTCTATGGCTGTGCGTCCTTTGCCGGTAATCTCGCATCTGGCTACCAGTTCTTTGGTCCGGAGGAGTTCTGAGACGTAGTCAATGCCTTGTTTGGGTCCTGTGAGTTTGACCTTTATCTCGCTGGTGGATTGTTGGAGCAGGGTATAGTCTGCGGGGTGGATTATCCGCAGGGGGATTTCGCAGGTAAGCTCTCCGGTGTACTTACCGGTGGCATAGGACCACAGGGCTACGGCCATGGAGAGGGCCATGAGTTTGGTCCCCCAGTTGCCGAGGAGGGCCTCTCTAATCAAGACTGGTCTCCTTGTAGTCGTGGTCTGTGGGGCCTAGTAGTTGCTCCAGGGCCTTCCTCAGCCCCTGGGCGTCGTAGCCGCTGGTAAGCTGTCCCCTTACGGCCAGGGAGACGTTGCCCGTGCGTTCCGAGACTATGATGGAGATGGCGTCTGTCTCTTCCGTGAGGCCGAGACCGGCCCTGTGCCGGGTGCCCAGTGCCTTATCTACGTCGGGGCTATCGCTGAGGGGCAGGAGGCATCCGGCGGCGGCCAGCTTCTGTCCCTGTACGATTACTGCCCCATCGTGCATGGGGGAACCTGGCCAGAAGATGGCGTTTATAAGGTCGCTGGAGAGGTCGGCATTGATGCGGTTTCCCCCCTCAATGAAGTTGTCTAACCCGACCTTTCTCTCTATGGCGATTATTCCACCCAGACGGTTTTTGGACAGGGCGGCGGCCGCCTTTACCACTTCCTCTATTGCAGGGGTTTCTGTCCTGAAGAAGGCCCCAAGTAAGGGGTTTTGCCCCAGTCTTACCAGCGCCCGCCTGAGTTCTGGTTGGAAGAGGATGATGAAGGGTATGGTGACCCAGGGCAGGAACTCGGTTAGTAGCCAGTCCACTGTATAGAGTTGAAATTTCCTTATGATGAAAAGGAGGGCTACGGTGGCAATGACCAGTGAGAAGACCAGTCCCCTTACGATGCCCACTCCTCTGGTGCCCTGCATAAAGCCAAGGACAAAATATAGCATCAGGAATATGATGAAAATCTCTATGGAGGCCCGCAGGAGGCCCCAAAAACTTAACTCTCCTATAATCCTTTCCATTAGATTCGCTCCACTCACTACAGGCCCTTTCCCTTTCCCTTCGTCCGCCTCAGGCGGGTCAGGACAGGCCTTTAGCCCCTAAAACCAGTAGGCAGTAGGGAGTATGCAGTAAGCAGAAACCCTTGCCTTCTGCTTACTACTTACTGCTTACTGTCTTTTGAAGGCACTGCATAGGGAGGCCACCTGCACTGCCTCCTTAACGTCGTGGACCCTTATTATACTGGCGCCCTGGAGTATGGCCAGGGCAATGACGGCCAGCGTACCGGGGAGTCTGTCTCCAGCATCCACCCCCAATACCTTTCCTATAAAACTCTTCCTGGAAGGACCCACCATTATGGGTTGCCCTAAGGCCCTTAGCTCTCCCAGCCTTCTCAAGAGTTCCAGAGACTGGCTTGCGGTCTTACCGAAGCCTAGCCCCGGGTCAATGATGATGTTAGATGATTTTACCCCCATTCTTAGTGCCATTTCAACCCTTCTTTCTAAGAAGGAACTGACTTCCGCTATAATATTGCGGTAGACGGGGTTTTTAGGGTAGCGGTGGGGTTTCCCCTTTATGTGCATTATAACCAGGGTGGCCCCGTGGGAGGCCGCCACCCGTGCCATGTCTTTATCGCTCAGGCCACTAATGTCATTGACCATGACGGCCCCGGCCTCCAGGGCCTTTTCTGCTACACTGGCCCGGTAGGTGTCTACGGAGAGGGGTATTTCTGTCAGGGAGGCTAGCTCCTTTACTACGGGGACTATCCTCTTTAGTTCTTCTTCCAGAGGGATAGTCTCCGAGCCTGGGCGGGTGGAGACCCCCCCTATGTCCACCAGTCCTGCCCCTTCATCTATCATCTTGAGCCCCCTTCTCACGGCGTCTTTGACCTTCAGATACCGTCCCCCATCGTAGAATGAATCAGGGGTTACGTTCAGGATACCCATTACCAGGGTCTTCTCTCCTGATTTTGGCAGTGGGTTCGCAATACGCCGCATCCTTGTCCCCTGAATGGTAGGCATAGGATAGTGGATGGTCTGTCTATTGTCTACTGTTGTCCGTTGTCTACTTCTCAAGGGCCTACCAATTCTCCTCCATGAGGTTTATAACCTTCTCTGCCAGGTCTACGAAGGCCTCCCTTTCGGCAGTTTCTTCGGTTTCTTTCCTCTTTACGATAAATTCGGCCTGTTGAGTGATGTTTTTCTTATTTACTATGGTCCTACCGGTACGGAGGTCTACCCAGGAGAAATCTATAATAATGACCATTGCCGCCTCTGCCGGGTTAGCCTTGGTGTCCTCTAAGAGGATGAGTTTCTTTACGTCAGTTATTGAGCCGTAGAGGATAGAGTCTGCGTGGTCCTTATCTACTATCTTTAAGCGGGTCCTGAAGAGTATCTCATTCTTAAGGGCATTGGTTAGGTCAAACTCCAGCCCCCGCCGGTAGGTAAGATTATCAAATATGGGCACATAAACGGTGTTTACGTTTTGCCGCAATTGGGACCTGGAGGTGTACCCGCAGGCCGCCAGTAGAAGGCTCACCGTGAACAGCCCTAGCCATAGTAGTCTCATTTTCTGGTTGCGTTAATCTTTTTCAAGAATTCTATCTGTTCTCTGGACTTTTCGGCCCAGGAGGTATTGGGGAAATGGTTTACTACACCTTCAAAGTGGACCATGGCCGCCTGGGGGTGTTTCTTCCTGAGGTAGAGTTCTGCAATATCGTACTGTCTACGGGCAATAAATTCCTCCGTCTCGTGGATCTTCTTTTTGGCCTCTTCAGCAAAGTTCCCTGCTGGATAATTGGCCAGATACTCCTCAAAACCCTCTCTTGCCTTCCAGAGCCTGCCGAGGTCCCTTTCCCTCATGGTCTCCAGGGTGAGTTTGCTGAGGGGGATACGGAACATGGCATAGGGGGCCCACTCGCTCTTGGGGTAATTTTCTAACAGTTTTTTGTAGGCCTCTTCGGCCGACTCATATTCCATGGCCATAAAATAGGCATCGGCTAGCTTCACCTGACTCTCGGGTGCCAGCGGTCCCTTGGGGTTATGTTCTATTACCTTTTCAAAGATTTCCACCGCCCTCGTGGGTTTGGACTCCATGAGGGCCACCCCTGCCTGGTATTCCTTTTCTAAGATTACGCCTGAGAGCCTTGTCCCCGGAAGTCTCTCCAGGAAGTCTTCGTAGGCATCAAATGCCCTCATGTACTTGCCTGCCAGAAGGTAGGCCTGGGCAATGCTGTATAAACAGGGTTCCATCAGGGTTCCATCTTTATCCGCCTTCAGCACGGCCTTGAATTCCTTTACGGCACTCTCGTACTGCTGGTCCACCATCATGGACAGGGCCAGTTTAAAATGCTGGTCTGGAATACGGGGGTTCAGGGTGATAGGGTCTACCCATCCCGTATCCTTATTCCATATCAGCTTGCCGTAAAGATTGGGTGGAGGGGAGAGGAGCATTATTCCTGCAATAAGGGCTAGAATTCTTGTAGTTGAGCCCGCCAGTCTGCAGGAGTTTCTAATCATCTCCATGCCCCTACCGGTCTGCCCCAGATTTGGGAGAGGTACTCCGTACTCAGCCCCTTCAACTCCTCACGTACTTTTTGGGGTACATTGAGGCGATTGAGGGCAGATAGCTTACAGCCAGCCAGGAAATTAGCAGTAGAGAGGGCAGGCGGGGAGAGCTGTAGGGGCACGGCGCGCCGTGCCCCTACTTCGCTATGCCCATTACAAATCTTACATATCAGACCCCGCTGGAAGGGGCTAAACACTGCCCCTGAGTTCCTGGGGAACTTCTTCCCGCACTGGGTACATTCCCCTAGTCCGGGGAGGTAGCCCAGGTGTTTGAGTAGTTGGAGTTCAAAGGCCAGGAGACTCAAATCCTTATTGTTATCTCTTGATAGACTGTGCAAAGTGTCCAGGAGGAGATGAAAGAGGGGTTTGTCGGTCTCTCCTTCGTCTATAAGTTTGTTTAATAACTCCACTGCATAACAGGCCGAATAAAACCTCTCTATCTCTTTTCTGAAGGCCGGGAAGTCTTCAAGTAGCTCCCATTCGGTCAGGAGATGCAAACTGCCTGGTTCCTTTTTAAGAAAGATTATCTCATTGTAAGAGAACAAGTCAATAGAGCCGGGGGCCTTTTTCCCCATACGCTTAGAGCCCCTGGCCAGGGCCTGTATCTTTCCATAGTTGAGGGTGTAGAAGGTAGCTATCTGGCTAGTGTTGCTGTAGTCTACCCTCTTAAGGGTTACGGCTAAGGTCTTACAGAACTCCATAGGGTTTCTTACTTATCCTTGCCCGGAGGAACTGCCAGCCCTGCAGGAAGTAGGCGAGGCCGGAGAGGAGGGTGAACATAACGGTAAACCAGAGTAACGCCTCTGCCCCCGTGAGGATCCAGTAATACCCCTGGGCAGGGCCGGCAACGAAGACTAGCAACCCGACAACGAACGATTGAAGGGACATCTTGACCTTGCCCCAGACGTTGCTGGGGAAGGCGACCCCATTTAGCTCGGCGTATCCCCTCAGGAGGCTTACCAGCAATTCCCTTGCGATTATCGTTATTACCATCCATGGTCTCACTATAGGGAGATAGAAGATGAGGAGGGAGAGGCCGCCGCAGATGATTAACTTATCTGCCAGGGGGTCCAGTATCCTCCCAAAATTGCTGATTTGGCCATTGCGCCTGGCCAGGTAGCCGTCCAGTACGTCCGTAGTCATGGCCGGGATGTAGACCGTCAGTGCCAGGCCAAAGAAACCAAGGGAAAGGATAAGGAGAAAGAACAGGCCCATGAAGAGCCTCAGGATAGTTAGCTGGTTAGGCAGGTTCTCAGACCTGCTCCATCCACCCGTGTCAGATATGTAGCGAAGGGGCCACAGGAACTTTTTAAGGCCCTTACCCACCCATTTTACGTGTTGGTCAGTCCAGACAGCGGGCAACAAGGTTGTAACCCTCCCACGTTGTTACGAGGGCCCTGCGGAATTCTCCTGTCATCAGGTTGGAACCCTCAAGCTTGACGTTACCATCCACCTCTGGCGCATCGCCATAGGACCTCCCATACCCCCATCGCAGTGTAGGGGCAGGGCTTGCCCCTGCCCTGTTTTCTGTGGCAGGGCTTGCCCCTGCCCTTTTATTTTGGGCAACTGCAAGGGTTGCCCCTACTTCCTCTACCAGTACCTCTATTTCTTTACCCACCCAGCGGGCATTTTCCCTGAAGGTAAGCCCCTGTTGTAGTGACATTACCTCTCCCAGTCTCTTCTTCTTTATCTTTTCAGAGACGTGACCTCGAAGGCCCGCCGCAGCGGTTCCTTCTTCCCTGGAATACGTAAAGGCCCCCAGCCTTTCAAAGGCCGTTTCTTCCAGGAAGTCCAGGAGCTCCTGGAACTCCTCCTCTCTTTCTCCGGGGAAACCCACTATTACAGTGCTCCTCAGGAAGAGTCCCGACACCTCCTCCCGCAGTCTTTTTATAAGGCCCTCAATATCGCCCCTGTTTACTCCTCGGCCCATCCTTGAGAGGATTTTGTCATTGATGTGCTGGATGGGGAGGTCCAGATACTTTACCACCTTCTCATTACTGGCAATCTCCTTAATGAGGGCGGGGTAGAAGTGGGCCGGGTGGGTATAGAGTAGCCTGATCCATCTGAGGTCATCAATCTCCGAGAGCCTCTGGAGGAGTTCGTGGAGACGTTTCCTGCCGTAGAGGTCTATACCGTAAAGGGTGCTGTCCTGGGCGATGAGGTTTATCTCTTTAGTCCCGCTTGAGACAAGCTCCCCTGCCTCCCTTAGTACGTCCTCCATGCTACGGCTCTTGAAGGGGCCTCTTATGGATGGGATGGAACAATAGCTGCAAGGGTTATTACAACCTTCTGATACCTTCAGATATGAATAGTGTCTGGGGGTAAGGCGTAGCCTGGAATCCTCCTGACACCCGTTTCTACCGCCCTTTTTAAGACCTGAAAATTCTGCTACCTGATTAAAATTCTCTAATCCCACTACATGGTCTATTTCGGGGATGTCCCTGGTCAGCTCCTCCTGGTATCTCTCGGCCAGACATCCCGTGACTATGAGTTTTTTCAGGCGTGCATCCTTAAGTCTTGCCATCTGGAGTATGGTCTCCACGGACTCCTCTTTGGCCTCCTTTATAAAACCGCAGGTGTTAATTATGAGTACGTCTGCCGCCTCTGGTTCCTGGCAAAAGGAGGCCCCCCCCTGGGCCAGCCTGCCGAGTATCTTTTCGGAGTCCACCAGGTTCTTCGTGCATCCGAGGCTGATAAGGGCTATCTTTGGGTTCTTCATTTCTTCACGGTCTCTTCAGGGTTTTCCCTTAGTTTCGCCTTGCCCACCGTAGGCCTGGATTTCCACTCCTCGGGCTTCAGGATTACCTCCCTGTACCCTGCCCCTTTGTCTTCTCCAAGTATACCATCCTCTACCATCTGGTCCATAAGGCACACTGCCCGTGCATAGCTGACCTGGAGTTCTTCCTGGAGCAGTTTTTCAGTGCACCTGCCCTTGCCAAGGGTCACTTGTACGGCCCCCTTGTAGAGCGGGTCTTCCTTTTCTTCCTTTTTGGCCTGGAGCTTCCACTGTTTGAGTTCAGGGGAGAATTCGGGCGTAGACTGTTTCTTGAGATGCTCCACCACCTTCCGTACCTCCTCATCATTGACATAAGTGCCCTGGACCCTCAGGAGTTCTGTGGTGCCAGGGGGCATGAAGAGCATGTCGCCACTGCCCAGGAGCTTCTCTGCCCCATTCTGGTCCAGTACGGTTCTGGAGTCCACCTTGGAGGCCACGTGGAAGGATATGCGGGCAGGGAGGTTGGATTTTATTAACCCTGTGACCACGTCCACCGAGGGCCTCTGGGTGGAGACTATCAGGTGTATGCCCACGGCACGGCTCTTTTGGGAGAGTCTTATGATATAATCCTCTACCTTCCTTGAGGCTACCATCATGAGGTCTGCCAGTTCGTCTATGATTATTACCACGTGGGGGAGATAAAAGGCCTCAGGGTCAAGTTCTGCACTGGGCCCCAGTTTCTTTTTGAGGCTCTCTTCTCCAAATTTATTGTACTCAATGATATTTTTCACCCCGACCCTGGCCAGCAGGCTGTAGCGTTCTTCCATCTTGTTAACGGCCCACTCCAGTACCGCCTGGGCCTCCTTCACGTCTGTGACCACAGGGGTTATTAGATGGGGTATGTCCTTAAATGCAGAGAACTCCACCATCTTGGGGTCCACCAGGAGGAGCTTCACCTCCCGGCGGGACCTTAGGAATAAAATGTTGAGTATGATGGAGTTCAAACACACGGATTTTCCTGAGCCGGTGGTGCCGGCGATGAGGAGGTGGGGCATGGAGGCCAGGTCCCAAAAGATGGGATAACCCGTGATGTCCCTCCCCAGGAGGAGGGGCACGGAGTCATCGCTGACGTCTATCTTGCCCTGGGCAGTGAGTTCCAGCAGTTCCCTGAGCCTCACGTTTCCCCTGCGTGCGTTAGGCACCTCTATCCCTACGGTGGACCTCCCCTTGAGGGGGGCCACTACCCTTATACTGGGGGCCTTCATGGCTATGGCGATGTCGTCTGACAGGGAGATGACCCTGGATACCTTTGTGCCAGGGGACAACTCTACCTCGTACATGGTTATGGCGGGGCCTGTCTCATGGCCTACTACGTGGGCGATTATGTTAAACTTCTCCAGGGTGGACTCAAGCACCTCCGCTCCCTTGCGGAGTTCTTCCTCGTCCTGGGCGTCTCTATGGTCTGGTTCGTCCAGTAGCCCCAGGGGTACTTGTAGAGGGCCTGCAGGTACTGCGGCGGCCTCCTCCTCTGGCTCAGGGGAGGGGGGAGGAGGTGTATTGGACTTCTTGGGGCGTTTGGATTCACTGCGGGCTTTTAGCCCCCTGACCCAGCCAACGATGCCCTCTGCGAGGCTTATGTTGAATAAGAGTACCGTGGATATGAAGAACCCGAAGGCCAGGAATACCCCTGTACCGGCCAGGCCCAGGTTCTTTACTAATTGATTAGAGGCCGTTGTGCCAAGGGCTCCTCCCGACCAGGCCAGGAGACCTTTGGGGGGCAGGATGGGGTCCAGGAGACCCAGGAATAAACTAAGCGAGACTACAAGGAGTACCCCGCCTACTGCCTTAACCCAGAGGTCTTCTATCTCTCCCTTTAACAGGAATAGCACACCCCAGGCGCCCAGCAGGAGTATCACCGCCAGACCCGCAAGACCCAGCCCAGATAGGGTGTAGCCCGATAGCTCTGCCCCCAATAGTCCACAGTAATTTTTTATTTGGACGTTGGAGGGATAGTTAGAGAAGGGGGGGTCAGTGGGTTGAAAGCTCCCAAGGCTTATCAGGGCAAAGAGGGCAAAGGCTACAAGAAACACCGCCAGGACAATGTTTATGGTCCTTTTTCTATCCATGTCCCTTAGACTCCTGTATGACCAAAGCCACCCTCGTTTCTTTTTGTCTTTTGAAGTTCTTCTGTCTCTTCCAGTTCAGCCCTTACCACGGGCTGGAATACGAGCTGGGCGATACGCATCCCCCTCTGGATATTAAAGGGCTCCTTGCCCAGATTGCAGAGGATGACGCAAATCTCCCCCCTGTAATCGCTGTCTATTGTGCCCGGGGCGTTAACCACTGCCAGGCCGTTCTTCAGGGCCAGTCCACTCCTGGCCCTCACCTGTGCCTCGTAACCAGTGGGGACTTCCACAAAAACCCCTGAGGGGATGGCCCTTATCTGCTGAGGCTCCAGCATCAACTCGGTTTCTACGGCCGCATAGAGGTCAACCCCGCTTGCCCCTTCACTCATATAGCGAGGCAGTGGGAGGTCTTTGCATCCCTCTTTTCGTCTTATGTTAACCCTTACTTTTTCCACTGAGTCCCTTTACTCCCGCCTCCTTTTGTGGCTTGGAGGGGAGTGCCTTGAGTTCTTCCTGTACCGCCCGGACTATATCTTCTACGTCAGCCATCCTTCCTACCCCTATACGGCCGGAGGAGAGCCGGCCCTCTACCGGTCCAATGAAACGGTACCCAATAGCCTTCAGTTTTTGGATATTCCCTTGCACTACTGGGTGAGAATACATCCTGTCGTCCATTGCAGGGGCGAGGAGCACCCTAGCCTTGGAGGCCAGTACCGTGCAGGTAAGGACGTCATCTGCAATCCCGGAGGCCATCTGGCCTATTACGTTGGCGGTGGCCGGGGCTATCAATATAAGGTCTGCCCTGTCAGAGAGGGAGACGTGGTAGGGGTCATGCACCTCTTCCTGACCAAAGAGTCCTGTTACCACCTTATTGTTGGACAGGGTCCGGAAGGTAAGGGGGGTGACGAAGTGCTGGGCACAGTCGGTCATCACCACCACTACCTCTACTCCAGATTTCACGAGGCGTGTGGTTATCTCACAGGCCTTGTAGGCGGCTATGCTTCCTGTAACCCCAAGTATAATCGTATAAGTCATAGTTAGAGCTCAAACAACAAATAAATGTCAAATATCAAAGCTTAAATGTCAAATAAAATCCAAATGACAAAGTCCAAGTGATTTAGTATTTGAGCTTTGAAATTTGGCATTAATTTGTCATTTGGGTTTTGTAATTTGGATTTCTCTATTTGTCCAGCCCCAGTATTTGCCTTATCTCCTCTACGGCCTTTTCCAGTGTATCGTTTACCACTTGATACTTATATTTGTTAGCAGATTTAATTTCTTCTTTTGCTATAGCCATGCGGTTCTGGAGGTCGGGCTGGAGATTCCTTCCCTTTATGCGCACCGCTAACTCCTCTTCATGCGGAGGGAGGATGAAGATGGAGATGGCCTCCGGGAATTTTTTCAATATCTGTTGGGCCCCCTGGACGTCTATCTCCAGCAGGTAGATGATGCCCTCTCTCATGGCCTTTTTAAGGGGCTCTAAAGGGGTGCCGTAGAGGTGTCCCGAATAGCTGGCGTATTCTACGAATTCTCCCCGGCCAATCCTTTTTTTGAATTCCTCTTCGCTGACGAAGTAATAGTCCCTCCCCTCTTGCTCCTGGGGACGGGGGGGGCGGGTGGTGACGGAGATGGATTTTCTGACCCTTGGGTCTCTTTCCAGTTCTCCACATATTGAGGTCTTGCCGCTGCCTGAGGGACCGGAGATGATTAGCAGTTTTCCACACCTGCTTGTCCTCCTGGACGGGTTATCCGTATCAACCTGATTGGCAGGTAGGGGCACGTTGCAACGTGCCCCTACAGGGCGGACATGAGGATTTGTACCCGGTTTATTCCACATTGAAGACCTGCTCTTTTATCTTTTCTATCTCCATCTTGATGTCTATGACGTCCCTGAGCATCTCTCCATCCCCCACCTTGGAGCCCATCGTGTTGGCCTCCCGGAACATCTCTTGTACGATGAACTCCATCCGGCGGCCGGCGGGGGCATCTACTTGTACGGTCTCGTCCATCTGTTGCAAATGGCTCTTTAGCCTGGCTATCTCTTCAGTAATGTCGGAGCGCTCCGCAAAGAAGGCCACCTCCCTGGCAAGGTCACTCTCAGCCAGTTCGGCTTTTGTACCTTCCAGGAGTTGGGAGACCCTTTTGTGGAGCCTCTCTCTGTAGTTTTCTACCACCTGAGGGGCCTTCTTGGTCAGGCGCGTGAGTATCCGTTCAATCTGTCTCTTGCACCTCAGGATTTCTTCCTGCAGGGCCTTGCCTTCCTGGGTACGCATCTCCTGGAGTCTTTCCATGGCCGAGTTTATCAAGGACTCCACGAGGGGAAGCTGTGTCTCCACCTCCCTTTCTGGCCCTTCCCCCTTCTCACATATGCCCGGCAAGGAAAATAGGGCGGCCAGCGGGACCTCCCCCTCCGGGCCCAGTTCTTTCTGTAGTTCCTGGAGGGAGCGGTAATAGCCCTTCAGTGCCTCCAGGTTCAGGTGGTAAGGGAGAGAATTTACGGCAGTGCGGCATCGTACGTCCAGGTGGATGCTCCCCCTGTGTACCTTCTCCTTGAGGTGTCTCTCAAGTTGTTCTTGATGGGATAGAAGGGCATTGGGGACGTCGGAGGTAATCTTCAGGTATTTGTTGTTAACGGAACGGACTTCCACCTGTAGATGGAGGTTGTCGTCCTTATGTTCGGCCCTTCCGAAGCCGGTCATGCTCTTTAGCATCTCATTGCCGGTCCGCCTTAGGCGGGTTCTGCTGAGTTGCCGGAGGAGCGGTCTCCTCGTGCTGTTTCTCCTGCCATCCCAGGGTAGGACTGGCCTCCTTTGCCTGCGGTGCTACTGCCCCTGGATGGGGAGCCATGGGAGGATGTCCCTCCGGAAGCTTTCCCACAGGGGGGTGTTCCGGGGGCAGTACAGGGGACTCTGCCTGCTCTTTCATGGTCGCCTTCTCTATTACCACGGTGGTGGAGAGTTTGGTGAGGCAGATGGTGCTGACGATAAACGCCGCACCTATAAAATAAGTGAGTTTGCTGAGAAACGTGCTGGTCCTGGTACCGAAGGCCGACTGGTCTGTCAACCCGCCTATGGCGGCCAGCCCCCCTCCCTTACCAGCCTGGAGGAGGATGGAGCCTAAGAGGGCTAGACAGTTCAAGACCAGGAAGGCCTTTAATAAAGCGACCCACCTAAAATAGTATAAGGCCCCTATAATGCCAAATACTGCCACAGAGGCTAGAATCCATTGAAAAGACTTTTCTGACCTTAGTTCCATTTATATTGGACTCCTCATGCGTTCCTGGGTTGTGAAAACTATCTTCAAGAAAGAATCCTTTTTGAGGCTGGCACCGCCTACCAGGAGGCCATTGACGTCGGGTTGGGCGAGGAGTTCCCCTGCGTTCTCAGGGGTGACGCTCCCGCCGTACTGTATCCTCACCTGGGAGGCTGTTTCGTCTCCGTATTTATTTTCCAGTAGATTGCGAAGGTGGCCGTGGACCTCCTGGGCCTGCTCAGGGGTGGCATTCTTGCCCGTGCCTATGGCCCATACTGGTTCATAGGCTATTGTCAGTTCGGGGAGTGCCTCTTGCCCTACGCCCTCCAGGCCGGCAGTAAGCTGCCTCTCCACCACGGTAAAGGTCTCACCGCCCTCCCTCTCCTCCAGTCTCTCCCCAAGACAGAAGATGACCTTCAGGCCTAGGGAGAGGGCGGTCTTTAGTTTTTTGTTTATCATGGAGTCGGTCTCTCCGAAGAGGTGTCTCCTCTCGGAATGGCCCAGCAGGACGTGGGTGCAGCCCAGGTCTTTTAACATGGGTCCTGAGACCTCTCCAGTGAAGGCCCCCTTTTTCTCCCAGTGCATGTTTTGTGCCCCTACGATTATTTTTGTTCCTTTCAGGATGGAGCACGCCCCCGGGAGCCAGACAAAGGAGGGACAGATACCCACCTCTACCCCGTCCACTCCTTCCAGCCCGTCCCTGAGGTCTAGCACAAGATTGAAGGCCTCTTCCAGGCCCAGGTTCATCTTCCAGTTGCCCACTACAAAGGGATTCAAACTGCCTCCACTCCTTCTAGCAAAGGTTCGCTCCTGGGGAATGAACCCAGGATTTTAAGTTCCAGGCACCTCTTTTTCATCTTGTCCAGGGTCTTGCTGACCCTTGGCTCTGAGACGTGCCCCTCAAATTCAATATAGAAACTGTAGTCCCAGGCCTTCCTGCGGGAAGGGAGGGATTCTATACTGGTAAGATTGATACAGTATTTTTTGAAGGGATGCAAGAGTCCGTATAGGGCGCCTACCTGGTTTCTTATGTAGCACATGATAGCAGTCTTATCCTGGCCGCTGGGGCCAGGGTAGCTCTCCCCCAGGACGAAGAACCTGGTAACGTTGGATGGGTAATCTTCTATGTTTTTGTAGAGGACATTAAGTCCATATATCTCTGCTGCCTCTTCGTGGGCTATAGCAGCTGAATTGGGCTTTTCATTCGTCATGATTGCGGCCTCTGTAGTGCTTTCCACCCACACCTGTTCCACCTGGGGGAAGTGGGCGCTCAGCCATTTCTTACACTGGGCAAAGGCCTGTGGTTTGGAATAAATCTTCTGTATGGACTCCCCTGGACTGCGGGTCAGTAGGCTGTGATGTATCGGGAGCACTACCTCTGCGCAGACCTTTACGTCAAATTCTAGAAACATCTGCAGGGTCTCCCTTATGCCGCCCTCGGTAGAGTTTTCTACGGGCACTATGCCGTAGTCTGCCGTCTTCATTGCCACCTCTCTGAATACATCTTCAATAGTCCTCTGGGGTATATACTCTGCAGGGCCGAAGTTCTTCCTGGCCGCCACGTAACTGAAGGTGCCTTCAGGTCCGAGATAGGCCACCCTGGAGGGCCTTTCGAGCGCCCTTGAGCTGGCCATGAGTTCTCTGTAAATAGCTGTCAGAGAGGCGCTTGGGAGAGGGCCCTTGTTTTCAGAGGCAATACGCTTATAAACCTGGGATTCCCTGTCGGGGTGGTAAACCCTTGTATTGGTACGTCTTTTTATCTCCCCTATCTGTTGTGCAATCCTGGCCCTGTCGTTAAGGAGTTGTACTATGCGGGTGTCCAGGGCGTCTATCTGCCCACGCAAGGACTCTAAAGACTGGTTTTCCATATCTTTTCAGCTTTCGGGTGTTGGCCTTCGGCTGTCGGTCAATAGCCGAAACCCGAGGGCTGAAGGCCGAAAGCCGATAGCAGGCGGAATAGGTACAAATTTCGTTAACTGCTACATTTATCAGAATTTAAGAGGGGTGTCAATAAAATATTAATTGACTCCTATTAAGGTCTTGTTACAATAGTATTTGTATGATTGTATCGCAATCTTATATTAAATAAATTGACATAAAGGAGTATTATATTGGGGTCGGGAAAAGACATTTCAAAGAATTCGGACCAACGAGTGGGGGTTTTTGTTGACGTACAGAACATGTTCTACTCGGCCAAGGCCATCCACCAGTCAAAGATAGACTACAGTAAACTACTACAAGAGATAGTAGGGGATAGGCAGTTGGTGAGGGCCATTGCATACGTGGTACAGAAGCCCGATGTAGACCAGTCTAGTTTCATAGAGGCCCTGGAACGGCTAGGGTACGAGATAAAGTCCAAGGAGCTGCGCCTCCGTCCAGATGGTACTGCCAAGGGGGACTGGGATATGGGCATTGCCATAGATACAATAGCCATAGCCACCAGGCTAGACGCTGTAGTATTGGTCTCTGGAGACGGGGACTTTGTCCCACTGGTGGAGATGTTGAAGGCCCACGGGTGCCGTGTAGAGGTGGTATCTTTCAGGAAGAGTACTTCCAACGACCTTATCCAGTGTGCAACTAAATATACTGCCCTGGATGAGGATATGCTCTTCAAGGAGAGAAAATTTCAGAAGGATGAAGTTACAGGAAACTGATTGCCAATCCGCTTTTGTGGAGAGTGGCCTTTGTGAAGGCGAAGCCAAAAGCAACTTCGCCCCCCCTGTCGGAGGTGATCCTGCCACTCCGCCCTGTCCACCTCAGGCGGATACCACCTTAAGTAAACCCCAGAAGTGCCAGACAGCCCTGGGTTACACCTTTAAGGACGTCTCCCTCCTGGAGAGTGCCCTGATACATACCTCTTGTAAACTGGAGTACAACGGGAGTAATGAGAGGTTAGAGTTTATGGGAGACGCCATCCTGGGGATGGTTATCTCAGAACACCTGTACAAGGCCTTTCCGGAGTACTGCGAGGGGGAGTTGACCAGGATAAAGTCTGTGGTAGTGAGCCAGACCATCCTGGCCAGGGTTGGAGAGAGGTTGAACCTGGGGGAATATGTGGTGGTGGGCAAGGGTCTGCCAGAGCGTAAGAATTTCCCCAGGTCACTCATAGCTAACGTCTTTGAGGCCATTATCGCCGCCATATATCTGGATGGTGGGCTCTCCGCCGCAAGGGATTTTGTCGTCTCACAGTTGGGAGAAGAGATTGCCCGTGTCTGCCACAGCGAACATGAAGGCAACTACAAATCTCTCCTGCAACAGCACTGCCAGAAGCACCTGGGCACTACCCCGCATTACAGGTTGATACACCAGCACGGCCCGGAACACGGGAAGACCTTTGAAGTGGCAGTGATAATCAAGGATGCCGAGTACTGTCATGGGAAGGGAAAGAGTAAGAAACAGGCCGAACAACTCGCCGCCGAGGCTACTTATAGGGAACTCACACAGCAAGAACACCCTGTAGGGGCGGGGTAACCCCGCCCCTACTTTCTGTCTGCTATTTCCGCCTCATAGGGGACGGGGTCTACGTACCCTGCCTCTTTAAAGGCCCCCAGCCGCAGCCTACAGCTCTGACACGTACCGCAGGCCCTATCTTCATTTTTGTAGCAAGACCAGCTCAAACGGAGTGGTGCCCCCAGGGCCATACCTTTCTGGACAATCTGGGGTTTCTTGAGGTGTAACAGTGGGGCCTCCACCACTATCTGAGAATCCGGACGGGTGCCCACCCTTACCAATTGGTTGATAGCCTTGTAGTAGACCTCTCTACAGTCGGGGTAACAGGGGTTGTCGTTCTCTACCGCCCCTATGAAGACCTTTCTGGCACCCAGTACCTCTGCCCAGGATACTGCTGAGGCCAGCAGGTGGGTGTTCCTGAAGGGTACGTATGTGGAGGGGATGTCCACCTCTTCGTAGCCGCAGTCCGCCTCAGGCGGATTAGCCTGCGCAGGTATTTCCAGTCCGGGGTCAGTGAGACTTGACCCGCCCATCTCCCCCAGGTAGTGCATGTCCACTACTAGCCTCCTGCCGGCGGGGACGAGGTAGTATTGGGCAATATCATTAAAGGCCTTGAGTTCCCTCCGCTCAGTCTTCTGTCCGTAGTTGGCGTGCAGTAGGGCAAGCTCGTGGTCTTGCCTGGCAATGGCTGTGGTCACACAGCTATCCATACCCCCGCTAAGGAGTACTACGGCCAACTTCATGGCGGCAGGTGCTCCTCAGTAACGTCCCTTCCTGTGTGCCTGGGGGCCAGATGTAACGGTGTAGCTGGAGTTGGAGACGCACCTCCAGTCCGTCCTGGAGTATCCACTCGGCCAGTGGCCTCGGGTCCAGCT
>JASEHG010000169.1 GCA_030018855.1 Candidatus Brocadiaceae bacterium | reverse complement strand
CCAGCGCCAGGGAGACTGCAGGCAGGGTGTCCGCAGGTGCATTGGCAAAGGTGCTACTCAAGGAATTCAATATCAATGTGCTGGGCTACGTAGTGGGTATTGGGGGATTCCTGGCTAGTCCTGTTGCCAAAGACCCACAGGGACTACGGCGGTGCCGGGACGCAAGTCCCATTTACTGCCCCTATAAACTGGCAGAAGAAGGGATGCTAAAGGGTATAAAGGAGGCTGAAAAGGCAGGTGATACGGTAGGGGGGATAATAGAGGTGGTGGCCTTTGGGGTGCCGCCAGGGCTGGGTAGTTATGCACAGTGGACGGATAGACTGGACGGTAGGCTGGCAAGGGCCGCTATGGCCGTCCAGGCCATAAAGGGGGTAGAGATAGGCATGGGCTTTGAAGTGGCAGAGAGGCCAGGCAGTCAGGTACACGACGAGATATTCTATGATAAGTCTAAAAAAGGTCTAACTGGTGGATTTTACAGAAAGACCAATAACGCAGGCGGCCTTGAGGGGGGTATAACCAATGGGGAGCCCGTAGTGGTAAGGGCCGCCATGAAGCCCATACCTACCCTGAGAAAGCCCCTGGCCTCAGTAGAGCTATCCAGCAAGAAGTCTGTGGAGGCGGCCGCAGAGCGCTCGGACGTCTGCGCCGTCCCCGCCGCCTCCGTGGTGTTGGAGGCAGTAGTGGCCTTTGAACTCGCCTCCGCCTTCCTTGAGAAGTTCGGGGGCGATTCGATGGAGGAGGTAAAGAGAAATCATGCGGGCTATCTGGGACAGATAAGGGGGCTTTAAGAAAGATTACGGTCGGGGCATCCGCCTTAGGCGGACACCGTGCCCCTACGTACCCTAAGGAGAAATGTTTCATGCACAGGATAGGCATCATTGGCGGTAGCGGCCTTTACGATATAGAGGGCATCAAGGACGTCCAGAAGGTGGAGGTAGATACCCCCTTTGGGAGGCCATCGGACGCCTTCACCATAGGGAAGCTGGCAGGGAGGGAGGTGGTCTTCCTCCCCAGGCATGGCGCTGGACACACTATCATCCCCAGTCAACTACCCTTCAGGGCCAATATCTATGGGATGAAGAAACTTGGGGTGGAGCAGATTATCGCCGTCAGCGCGGTGGGGAGCATGAAGGAGGAGATAAGACCCCTGGACATCGTCATCCCCGACCAGTTCTTTGACCGCACCAAGGCCCGTGTGGATACGTTCTTTGGGGATGGGGTTGTGGCCCACGTGGGTATGGCAGACCCCATCTGCGCCGGTGTGGCGGAGGCCCTCCACAGGGCAACGAAGCAGGTGGGCGTGCGGGTCCACAAGGGGGGTACCTACGTCTGCATTGAAGGCCCCCAATTCTCCACCAGGGCCGAATCCCTGGTCTATCGCCAGCTAGGGGTCTCGGTAATTGGTATGACCAACCTCCAGGAGGCCAAATTGGCCAGAGAGGCGGAGATATGCTACGCTACCCTGGCACTGTCTACGGATTATGACTGCTGGCACGTGGAAGAGGAAGCGGTTACGGTAGAAATGATTATAGCAAACCTCAAGAAGAACGTAGAAAGCGCCAAGAAGATTATCAAGGTGACCATCCCCGAACTCCCCAAGGTACGCAACTGCCCCTGCTCCACCGCCCTGAAGAATGCCATTATTACCCGACCAGAGGCCATCCCCCAGGAGCGTAAAAAGGAACTGGAGCTGATTATAGGAAAATATCTGGGCTAGGGGTTAGGGGCGTGCCCCCTAACCCTAACACTGTAGTTTTCCCTCCCCCTTGATGGGGGAGGGAATCCGCCTGAGGCGGACTCCCCCTTCCCCCTCCCACGAGGGGAGGGGGAACTAAGTGGTTGCTCCCATCAGGGGAGGGTTGGGCTTTCGCCCCCAGCAGTGTGCAAAGCGTTCGGAGACTTCCTACGGAAAAAGAGATACACAAAGAAAACCGCCTCACACCCAATCTCCCTGACTACAAAAAGGCATACAAGGGCTTTCAATGGGAGGCGGTAAGAACGGAGTTGGGCCTGGTACCGCCAGTCAACCTCGCCTCTAAGGCCGTTGACCAGCACGCCAGCTCATGGAGGAGGAACAAGGTGGCCCTCTACTGGGAGGGGGCCGAAGGGCAAAACTGCAAGTATACCTTCTACGAACTGAAGAACGAGTCCAACCGCATAGGCAATATGCTCCTGAACCTGGGGGTAAGGCGCGGCGACAGGGTCTTTGTCTTCCTCCCCAGGATACCAGAGCTTTACACCAGCGTCATTGGCATAGCCAAGATAGGGGCGGTGGCTGGCCCCATGTTCTCCGCCTTCGGACCAGAGGCCCTGAGGGACCGCCTGCTTGATAGCGGCGCAAAGGTGCTTATTACCCATACCTCTCTCAGGGAGCGGATACACCGGGTATGGGATGAACTGCCAGAGTTGAGACACGTGATAGTGGTAGGGGCATCCACCTCAGGCGGACACATGCCCCTGCGGAAGGGGGAGGTAAGTTTTGAGAGGGAGGTGGAAAAGTCCTCCAGGGGACTGGAGGTAGAAGACATGGACCTGGAAGACCCCCTCTACATCCTCTACACCTCTGGCACCACGGGTAAACCAAAGGGGGTAGTGCACGTCCATCACGATATGCTCTCTCACTACATTACTTCCAGGTGGGTGCTGGATTTGAAGGAGGAAGACGTCTACTGGTGCACTGCCGACCCCGGGTGGGTAACAGGTACGGTTTATGGGATATGGGGGCCGTGGCTTAACGGCTGTTCCCAGGTAACCTTTGAGGGACGCTTTGATGCAGAGCACTGGTACTCCATCATTGAGCGCTACGGGGTAACGGTCTGGTACACCGCACCCACGGCACTAAGGATGCTTATGAAGGCAGGCCCGGAGGTAGTAAAAAAGTACAACCTCAAGAGTCTCCGCTACATCCTGAGCGTGGGTGAACCCCTTAACCCGGAGGTGATAAGGTGGGGGATGGAGGTATTTGGCCTGTGCATACACGACACCTGGTGGCAGACGGAGACCGGGGCGATAATGATAGCCAATTATCCCAGCATGCCCGTAAGGCCCGGCTCAATGGGCAAGCCCTTCCCCGGTACGGAGGCGGCCATTATTGATGGTAAGGGCAATAAACTCCCCCCTGGGAGTAGTGGAATCCTGGCCCTAAAACCTGGTTGGCCCTCCATGATGCGGGCCTTGTGGGGGGACGAGAAACGATACAAGGAATACTTTACAATCCCTGGCTGGTATACCACGGGAGACACCGCCCACATGGATAAGGAAGGCTACTTCTGGTTCATAGGACGGGCCGATGACGTAATAATGACGGCAGGCCACCGGGTAGGGCCTTTTGAGGTAGAGAGTGCATTGGTAGAGCATAGGGCAGTGGCCGAGGCAGGCGTAATTGGCAAACCAGACCCCGAGCGGGGAGAAATTATCAAGGCCTTCATCGTCCTGAGACATGGACATAAGCCCTCCAGGGAACTGGAAGAAGAGATAAAGGAGTTTATCAGACACCGCCTCTCCGCCCACGCCTACCCCAGGGAGATACAGTTCATGGACGGCATACCCAAGACCCGCAGTGGAAAGATTATGAGACGATTACTCAAGGCCAGAGAACTGGGCCTGCCAGAGGGTGACCTTTCAACTTTGGAAGACTAATGTCTTGCTAAAGTAACGTCAACAGTAGGGGCACGTTGTCCGCCTAAGGCTGATGCCCCTACGGAAGGTGAAAGACTATGCTTGATGAAAGGCTGACCTTAGAGCAGGTAAAACTAATTAATAAGACAAGCAAGAATTTTGCGCGTAAAGATTTAAGCGGGCTGAACCTGCAGAAACTGGACCTGGGTAAGGCAAACCTGCACGAAACCAATCTATACAAGGTCAATCTGAGTGGAGCAACCCTAAGAGGGGTCGTCATGAGCAGGGCCAACCTGATTGGGACAGACCTGGGCGGGGCTATCCTGAACGGGGCCTACCTGAGTGAGGCCAACCTGAGCGAGGCTAAACTGGCCGGGGCCAACCTGAGCGAGGCCAACTTGAGCAAGGCCATCCTGAGTGGAGCTAACCTGAGCGGGGCAAACCTGAGCGGGACCAACCTGAATAAGGCCATCCTGGGCCAAGCCGACCTGAGTAAGACCAACCTAAATAAGGCCATCCTAGGCCAGGCTGACTTGAGTAAGGCCAACCTGCGTAAGGCCATCCTGGACGAGGCCGACCTGAATGGGGCCACTCTGAATGGGGCCGACCTGAGTGGGGCTAACCTGACCATGGCCAGCCTGCGTGGAGCCGACCTGAGTGGGGCCATCCTGAGTGGAGCTAACCTGAGCGGGGCCAGCCTGAGTGGGGCTAACCTGAGCGGGGCAAACCTGAGT
>JASEHG010000168.1 GCA_030018855.1 Candidatus Brocadiaceae bacterium | reverse complement strand
TCCCCCCTCCCTCAAGGGGGAGGGAGTAGGGGCCGGGTAACCCCGCCCCTACAGGGGTATAAATAGTAATATAGGAGTTTTGCATAGGTCTTAACATCTAAAAACTATGGCTAGAGCCGAACCCCTCATAGGCCTCGAGGTTACCTCTAAGAAAATCAGGCTGGTGGAACTGGTCACCCTGCCCACAGGGATTGAAGTCACCAACTTTGCCGTGCTGGAACTTCCCCAGGGGGGACTGAAGGACGCAGGCTCAAAGCTCCAGTCCCTCCTCCAGGAAAATAACTTCCACGGAAAGAAGGTCAATGCCCTCCTCTCCTACCCATCCATAGATTACCTGCAGGTCCCCCTACCTCCCATGAAGGAGGCAGACCTGAGTCTCGCTGCCGCCAGGGAGGCCAAAAAAGACCTCAAATCGCCCGTAGAGGAATTAATCTACGCCTATGAGCCCGTGGGGGAATCAGAGGAGAAAGGTGCACCAAAAAAAGAGGTCCTCATTGCCCGGGCCAATACCAAAGACGCCAATGAATACCTCCAGGTATTGAAAGAGGCAGACCTGCGCTTTAACTCCATCACCGTGATACCCGCAGTGCTCTTAAATCTCTTCAAGATGCGCGAGGGACTGAAGGAAGAGACCCTTGCAGGTATCTTGGTGGGAGAGGAAAAAGGTACCATAGTAATCCTCCATCAAGGCAACCTCCGCTTCCCCAGGGACTTCCCACTAAGGCTGACAGGAGAAGCGGGTGGGCTGCAGGCCCGACTGATAGCCGAGCTAAAGCGGTCTCTACTCTACCTGAAGCAGCGGGTCAGGGGGCTTGAACCCCAGCGGATAATCCTCCTGGGAGACATAGACAAACCTCAAGAGGTAACAGAGGCCCTGACTCAGGAGGTGGGTATCAAGACAGAAATGTATCTCCCTCCAGGGCTTGACCTGTCCCCCCTCGGGGGTAGGATGGAGGAGTTCAGGAATTCTCTCCAGCAGTTCATCCTCCCCCTGGGTCTGGCATGGAACGGGCCAGAACGTTCAGAGTTAAACCTCCTGGCCCAGGGAATCCAGGCGCAGAAAAGGATCCGTCAGGCCAAAATGGCCGTAGTTGCCACTACCCTCCTTCTTATTACTTTTCTGGTACTGCGTTTCGCATGGATCTGGATAGATGGCCGCCCACACTGGAAAAACATTACCAAGTTAAAGGCAGACCTATCTGAGTTACAACCCAAATTGAAGGAGATGGACAGGGTTAATGAGGAGAGGAAACAGCAGGAGTTGAAACTGGCCCTCCTGGTAAAGATAAAGGGACCCAAAGGCGGCTGGGGAAAGATACTCAGGACCATAAGCCTTAGCGTACCCCCGGAGATGTACCTGGAACTCCTGGAACTGAAGGAGACCCCGACTGATTGGAGCCTGAAACTCAAAGGACAGGTAACTGGGGCCGACGCCTCTCTGACAAATAAACGCTTCAATGAATTCTTTTCCCTCCTTCTCACCTCCCCTGCCCTGGGTGAAGCGGGAATAGAATCCGATAAGACAGGCTCTGTGACGAAGGGTAGTACCCCCCTCAGCCAGCGAGACTTTGCGGTGGTCACGAAAGTAAAATAGAGTGAGGAGACTCAATTGGAAATGCCTAAAATCAGCCTTGAAATACCTCCATTCGTAAAGATACTGCTCCCTATAGTGCCACTGCTGGCAGTCTTCCTGTTCGTGAATTCCCGTGTCCTGGGTGGAAAGGTCCGTAAACTGGAAGCGGCTAAAGTAGAGGAGAACAAACTGCAACTGGAATTCACCAAGAGTAGACAAAAACTGACAGGTTTTAGACCATTCACTGAACTGGAAGAGAAGGAGGTAACAGAAACGGCAGAGTCCTTCCAGCGCCTGGCGAAGTCCTTACGAACAAAAAGGGAGGTCCACGATAAGGTAACAAACAGGGCAGTCTCTTGTGGCATAATTGACCTCTCCATTGACCCTTCCTGCATGCCCAAGCAGACAGGAGATACGACAAAAGTGGAAACCCAGCTTGGACTAGACCCATACAGGAGTTATATGAAACTCAATTTCCACTGTGAGTCTAAATCCCTGGGTTGTTTCCTGGAGGGTCTGGCCGGAGCAGAAGACTACATAATAATTGAATCCCTGACCGTAAAGCGGGAACTCCCCAGGCCGGGGGTTGAACTGGTACTGAAGCTATTTACGAAGAACTAGAATATAATAAGAGGGGGCTGAGGTTACAATGAAACTAACTGCGTGGGAGAAAAGGATAGAAGAGGCCTACCAATTAATGTCCCCTTGCAGGCTATGCCCCAGAAACTGTAAGGCCCAGAGACTAGAGGGCAAGAAGGGGTTCTGTGGTATTGCCGCCAAGGCGGTGGTCTCCTCCTATGGCCCGCACTTCGGGGAGGAAAGACCCCTGGTAGGGCGCCACGGCTCGGGCACCCTTTTCTTTGCAGGCTGTAACCTGGGATGCCTCTTCTGCCAGAATTATCCTATCAGCCATTACAAAGAAGGCGAAGAGGTTACCGTGGAGACCCTGGCCAACATAATGCTCGCCCTCCAGGCCTCAGGTTGTCACAACATCAACTTTGTCACCCCTACCCATGTCACACCCCAGATTATGGAGGCCCTGGCAATCGCCAGGGACAAGGGGCTAAGGGTGCCTACCGTCTACAACTGCGGCGGATACGAATCCGTGGAGACCCTGAGACTCCTGGAGGGGGTTATAGACATCTACATGCCCGACTTTAAGTATAGTGAAGGCCGGTGGGCCAAGAGGTTTTCTGGGGCCGAGGATTACCCCGAGGTGGCACGGACCGCCTTTAGGGAGATGCACGGGCAGGTGGGAGACTTGGTGATAGAAGAGGGCCTGGCAGTCAGGGGGTTACTGGTCAGGCACCTGGTCATGCCCAATGGCGTGGCAGGCAGTAGGGCAGTCATTGACTTCCTGGCCGAAGAAATCTCCCCGAATACCTACCTGAACGTAATGGAGCAGTACCACCCCTGTTACCGTGCCAGGGAATTTGCAGAGATAAACCGAAGGATTACCCACGATGAATACATGGAGGTCTACCTCTACGCCAAACAAAAGGGCCTGAGGCTGGCAGACTGAAGATTACGCAGGGCAAATCACCGGTGCATCCTGCGTCCCGCCATCACACCGCGTGTACAACTCGGTCGTATTGAGAGAATAACCAATCTTTAGTATAATTGATTTTTTTATGGGAAAAGCGGTCTTAGTGGTGCAAAACTAATGAAACCTGAAGAATTGAAACGTCACGAGATGCGGGAACTGCAGAGGATGGCCGACCATGTCTGCATGCTCATTGTTGGTACCGACTATCCTGAGATAGACATTGAGATTGAGAAAGCTAAGGTGCGTCAGAGGTGTGAAGAACTCTACCCAGACAGGATGCACCTCTACGAGATGATATACGAGAGCCGATTCAACAGACTCTGGTATCAATTCAGGGAGGCCAGGGAGTAGGGGCAGGTCTTGTCCGCCTCAGGCGGACCCTATTATCTTGGGCAACTGTCTGCTTCAGGAGGATTGCCCCCACTACGTCTCAACAACTTGAATCGCAGAGGGGTCATCAAAGCCCAGTCCCAGGCTGGCCGCCGTCTGGATGTATTTAGGCTTCCTTCCTGCCTGCTCAAGGGAAGGCAACCCCACTTCTTTTCGCTTTTCCTCAATAATATTTGCCCCAATCCTATCCATGGCTACGGGGTCTGTCCCCAGGAGTACCCCGTTATAGCGCCAGGCCCATTGCGCCTTATAGGCAGGACCACCGTTACACTGGGCCACCAGGGCATCACAAATCGTTAACCTCACCTTCCCTCTTATGTAAGGGTGGCTATACAACTCGGCAACATAGGGGTCGCAGTTATTGTCGTGATACTTATTGGGATTATGGATTACGCCATAGAAATTCTTCATGGCCACAGACACCCCCGCCAGGTCGTGGTCCTTGAGCACCGGGACGTTTACGATGGCCGTGCATAGGCTGGATATAACCCTGCTAAAACAACTCCCCACCCTGCCTACCACCTCTGGCCTGCTCTCGTAACCTCCCCCGCTCAGTTCGTCCGTCCCAAAACACTTTAGTCCACCACCCTTACTAATGGTGAAACCCGCCTCTTTAAGCTCCTTACTCGTCCTGTCAAAGATAATGACATTCCCCTCTCTTACACCTGCCAGTTTGAGGCCACGTATAATGGACTCCACCAGTTCCACGTGGGGAGAAAACGCCCTCTTTGCCAGGCAGTTGAGTTTGAGACCCACCACGTCATCGGGTTTGAATAAGCTGGCCCATGCCTTATCAGGGGATTTTATCCCACTAAGCCTCATTAGCCCATCGTCCAGGGCCTTA
>JASEHG010000167.1 GCA_030018855.1 Candidatus Brocadiaceae bacterium | reverse complement strand
TTTTCCTGTCTACTGTTTACTGTCTACTGTCTACTGGTTTTGGGTCTCCAGACCCAAAACGACTCGGGCGCCATCGCCCAGGAGTGGGCGCCCAGTTGGCAATTGCCCCAGCGGGACCGGCCGGCCAATGTCATTGAGGCCCCGATTACGGGTCGTGGGGAGATGCCGGAGGGCAGGTTCTTCCCCCCGATTATATGCGGGGTATGTCACGCGGATATCTTTCAGCAATGGAAAGGCTCCACGCATGCCTATGCGTGGTATGACCCCCTCCCTAGGGCCCTTTACCAGAAGGGTCTCCAGGAGGCCCAGGGAGAACAGCAAAGGGCCGTCATGGATAGCTGTGTCCGCTGTCATACCCCTGTGGGTTTCACCACTGGGGAATGGAAGGCCACGCCTTCCATGCCAGGCAGTGAGGCCAGCAAGGAGAATATCTTCTGTGATTTCTGCCACTCAATAAAGGCTACCACGGGCATAGGTAACGCCCCTTTTATTTTAGACCCCGGGGACGCCACAAAGATGGACTTCGGCACCAAACGGGGTCCCTTTAAGGACTGCCCCATGACCGCCCATAAGACGGAGTATTCTGAACTCCACACCCGTTCGGAATTCTGCGGCTCCTGTCATGACGTATCTCATGCCGGGAGCAGATTGGCAGTAGAACAGACCTATACGGAGTGGCGTCTGGGACCCTACAATACGGGTAATCCCGCCACCACGACCCATTGTCAGGACTGCCACATGAGGCAGAGGCCAGGCGTGCCCTCCACGGGTTCAACGGAGAGGCCGGATAATCCGGGCTTTGCCGCAAGGAAGGAGGTAGGGGGCATAGAGAGGCCCCACATCTGGACCCATTATTTCGTGGGCGGTACCAGCCTTATCCTCGGTCCCATCCTCCAGGAGCCGGAGAGGCAAAAGATGGCCGAGGACAGGCTAAAAAATGCCGCCCGGGTGGAGCTGATAACGCCCACTGCTATAAAACCCGGGGAGTTGCTCAGGTTCAGGGTAATGGTAGAGAACGTGGGTGCAGGGCACTACATCCCCACGGGGCTTACAGAGGTGCGTCAGATGTGGCTGGACGTGGCCGTGGCGGACGCCGATGGTAAGGAGGTCTATCGCTCCGGTACGGTGGACGAGAAGGGCCACCTGGAGGAGGATGCCGTTATATATCACACCATATTTGGCAACGAGAAGGGACAGCCCACTTATAAGATATGGGAGGCCACCCACGTCATCTCTGATTATCGGGTCCCCCCGAAGGGGCAGAGGGTGGAGAAGTATGCCTTCCTCCTCCCTCCAGACATCAAATTGCCGTTGAAAATAAAGGCCGTCCTCCGCTACAGGAGTGCCCCGCAGTGGCTGGCGGTGGAACTCCTGGGGGATGGGGCCCCCACTATACCCATTGTGGATATGGCAGAGGCGACGGCCACGGTAGCCCAGACCACGGTCGGTCAGAGATAGGGATAAAGGAGACAGGTTACAGGGGACAGGTAACTGGTAAAATCTTTTTTCCTGTATCCTGTACTGCCTTAGGCGGATTCCCCGTAACCATATGAAGGACGCCCGGTCGTTAGCCCCCTTTTCGGTGATAGATTTGCCCCCAAAGACCGGTGGATTCACCAGGGTTCTAGGTCCGGGGGCAATTCTGTTGGGGCTTTCCATCGGGAGCGGGGAACTGATTCTCTGGCCTACAGTGGTGGCCGAATATGGGCCCGGTATGGCCTGGGCGCCCCTTCTGGGTGTGTTTTTACAATACTGGGTGAATCAGGAATTGGGCAGATACGTCCTGGCCACGGGGGAGAGCGTATATACGGGCTTTGCCAGGCTTTCCAGGGTTTTTGTATATTTTTTCCTTTTTGTGAGCACTGCCCAACACCTCTTGCCAGCATGGGCACTGGCCTCAGGTGGGGCACTCAAGGCATTATTGGTAGGCACTCAGGGTTGGGGGAGTATAACCTTCTGGACCTGGTGTACCTTTTTTCTGGTAGCCTTGAGCCTCTTCCTGGCCAGGTTTGTTTATAGGGTGGTAGAGGTAATTATGATGTCCCTCACGGCTATTATAGTAATGGGCCTTGTCCTCTGTGTGGCTCTTGTTGCCGACACCGTTACCTGGAGGGAGGTTGGGCAGGGGGTTCTCAATGTAGGTTTTATTGACCCTAGAGTGGGCAAGCTCCACTTTTTTGCCGCACTGGTCTTTTCAGGGGTTGGAGGTACGGGTAACATCTTCCTTAATTATTATCTGCGGGATAAAGGAGAGGGCATGGGGGCCAGGATGGGCAGGATTATAAACCCCTTGAGAGGCGAGCCAGAGACTATTCCCTCTACGGGCTTTATCTTCTTACCTACGGAGGAGAACCTTAAGAGGTGGAAGGCTTGGTTTACTGCCTTCAGGCTGGAGCAGGCCACCACCTTCTGGTTCACTACCTCTTTAAGTATTATGCTCTTCTTTGTGGCTGCGGCCGCCACGCTCTACCCGGTGGGCCTTGTGCCCAGGGGGTTTGAGATAGCGGTGACCCAGGCCCATATACTGGAGGGTGTCCTGGGGGTGCCCGGCTGGTATCTCTTTCTCCTGGTAGCCTTTGCTACCCTTTTCAGCACCCAGTTAGCCATTGTAGATGGTATGGCCCGTACCCTTTCGGACATTGTGTTCGTTAACTTTAAGGCGGCCCAAAGGGTATCGCTTTCCTTCTGGTATATCCTTTTTGTGGGGTTGTGGATACTTGTGGGCGCTTTACTGGCCCTTTTTCCTGTGCCGCCGTTAGTGCTTTTCATCAGTAATGCCTGTTTTGGGGGGCTGGCTATGGCTGTTTATTGCCCGCTTACCTTGATTATAAACCACCGATTTCTCCCTCCTGGGGCCAGGCCGGGTTACCTTTCCAGCCTCTTTCTGGTCATGGCCTCTGTAGTTTACGTCTTTTTTATAGGGTTGTGTATAGCTACTTTGCTCAAGAGGGCGTAGGGTTGTTGATTTGCGGGGGACTTCTTGTTATCCTACTCGGAAATTAGGGGCACCGTATATCGTGCCCCTACGGCTTTTGGAGGGTTAATTGTAGTGGCCGAGCTTGCCCGGCACGGCGTATTGAGCAAAGCAAGTCGTGCCGAAGGCAGATTCGTCTGCCTGAGGCGGAGCGAACTTTGCCACTACAGTTCTTGGAGGGTAAAATAGAAGGTGGCTGGTGCAGGCAGATTTTTTCAAGGGCTTGTTAGCAGGCCGGGGGTCTCCATAAGTGTAAGCTTTATCCTGGCCATATTTATCGGGGCGGGGTTCTTGAGTCTGCCCCAGGCCACCGTGGACCGTAGAGAATTGCCTTTTATTGACGCCCTTTTTATCGCAACCTCTGCCACCTGTGTGACGGGGTTAACGGTTTGCGACCCCGAGTATCTATCCCGCTACGGGCAGACGGTGGTACTTTTTCTCATACAGGCAGGAGGGCTGGGGATAATGACCTGGGCTACCCTCTTCAGGGTGGCCTTGAGGAGGCGGTTGACCATTACTCAGCAGTCGGTAGTGGTAGAGTTTCTAGGAGTGGAACACAGGGGGGCCATCAGGAGGCTACTCCTCTTCATGGTGGTCTTCACCTTTGCGGTGGAGGCCATAGGTTTTTTTGTAATGCTCTCTTTCTTCCTCAGTACCTCACAGGGTACGGGAGAGGCCCTTTTTAATGCGGCCTTTCATGCGGTCTCTGCCTTCTGTAATGCAGGCTTTTCCACCTTTAACGACAACCTTCATGCCTTCCGCGGCAGTGTACTCATTACCGGGACTATTACTTCCCTGGTAATCCTAGGGGGATTGGGCGTGCCGATTGTGTATAACCTCTGGCAGGTCTTTCTCTCCCTTTTCCGGGAGGAGGGGGCGGCAAAGAGGGTATCCCTTCATACCCGGTTGAGTCTTATTGCCAGCGCGGTGCTTATTGGTCTGGGGTTTGGGCTGTTTTACCTCTTTGAAAGGGGGCATTCTCTGAATGGTCTGCCCTGGCAGGAGCAGGTCATGGCCTCTTATTTTCACTCGGTGGTGCCCAGGACGGCAGGTTTTAGCACCGTGGACATTGCTACGGTGTCCGGGCCAGGCATCATGCTTTTGATGTTTCTTATGTTCGTTGGGGGTTCACCAGGCTCTACGGCTGGGGGTATAAAGACTACTACCCTGGCAGTACTCATGACGGCCTTGGGCGCCTTTTGCCGTGGGAGGGAGGAGGTGGAGTGCTTCGGCAGGACCATAGCAAGAGAGGTGATTGCCAAGTCCGTGGTAGTAGCAGTGTGGGGTATATTGGTGGTGTTGGTGGCCGCCCTTATCCTTTTGAAGATGGAACCGTTCTCCTTTGAGGATACGGTCTTTGAGGTCTTCTCCGCCTTTGATACGGTGG
>JASEHG010000166.1 GCA_030018855.1 Candidatus Brocadiaceae bacterium | reverse complement strand
GTCCTTGCAAGACCTTTCTCTGCCTCTGGGGGGTGCTGTGCCTGGCCCTGAAGGCATTTTCGGCATTCCGCATGGCCAGTCCTACCAGTCTTATCTTCTCTCCCTTCTTGGGGGATATTATGGAGACACCCTGCCCCTTCCTCTCAGTTAATATCTCCTCCAGCAGGGGGGCATCTCCTACCTCTGTGGGTATCAGTACCTCCCTGGGGATGAAACGGGTGGCAGGGCCACTCCCGACGCCATAGAACTGGTTAAGGAAGGCAGAGAAGACCTCTTCAGGGGTGTTATAGTGAACTGGGAGGCTGTAAGAGGCTATGTCCTCCAGGTTACCATTACGGATGAACATGGCCTGTATGGACATCTCTCTTCCTTCTTTATAATAACCAAAGACGTCCCGGTCTATAAGACTGGGGGAACTGACCTTCTGCCTCTCTATGGTCTGTTGGATGGCCTGGACGCGGTCCCTTATCTCGGCCGCCTTCTCAAAGCGCTCCGCCTCCGCCTCCCTCATCATCTCCTCTTTGAGTCTCTCCAGGAGTTCCTCCCTCTTACCCTTTAAGAAGAGTACGACCTCGTTAATCATCTCCCTGTAGGCCTTACCCTCGGCCAGGCCCACACATGGCCCGGGGCACTTGCCCATCTGATAGTACAGGCACGGCCTCTTTCTCCCCTTAAAGGTCTTTTCTGAACATTTCCTGATGGGGTAAAGCTCGTAAAGGAACCTCAGGGTCTCCCTTACGGCACGGCTGGAGCTGTAGGGGCCAAAATAGAGTGCCCCATCTTTTTTCACCTCCCTGACAATCTGTGGGTGGGGGTACTCTTTGGTGAGGTCAATCTTTATACTGACGTAGGTCTTATCGTCCCTGAAGACGGTATTGTAGCGGGGACTGAACTGTTTAATCAGGTTGTTTTCCAGTATGAGGGCCTCTTTCTCCGTATCGGTGAGGACCACGTCTACGGCGGCTACCCTCCTCAGGAGGTGCTGTACCAGTAACCTCCCGTCTCCCCCCTTCTGGAAGTAACTCTTCACCCGGTTTTTTAGATTCTTGGCCTTGCCCACGTAGATGACCTTGCTCCTTGAGTCCTTCATAAGATAGACCCCGGTCCCTGTGGGCAGGTTTTCCAGTTTTTTTTCTAGTTGCATTAGTTTACCCCGTACTGTACTGGGCTTACTACAAGGATTGGTTTGGCTTAGGGGCAATTCATGAATTGCCCCTACGTATGATCCGCAATCCTCTAATTATTATAGCAGAAGGAGTGTTTGTAGAAAAATTTTTGACTTGTCTCTGGCTTGCTGGTAACATGGGCCACTAATGGGGTTGGCCCTGATTGACTGGGTTATCATTGGTCTTTACCTCGCCCTCTCTCTTGGAATAGGGTTGCATTTCTCCCGCCGGGCAAGTAAGGACGTGGGAGAGTATTTCCTCTCAGGCAGGAACCTGTCCTGGTGGCTGCTGGGTACCTCCATGGTAGCCACTACCTTCGGGGCAGATACACCACTGGCCGTTACCGAGTACGTCCGTAAGGATGGTATCTGGCGGAACTGGTTCTGGTGGAATGCCGCACTGGGGGGGCTACTGAGCGTATTCCTCTTCTCCCGCCTCTGGGTGAGGGCAAGGGTCCTCACCGATAATGAACTCATAGAGCTGAGATACTCTGGACGCCCTGCGGCCATCCTCAGGGCCTTCAAGGCGGGCTACTTTGCCACCGTCTACAACTTTATCGTCATGGGCTGGGTCACCCAGGCCATGGCCACGGTCTTACACGTAACGCTGGGGATCCCCAGGGAGATGCAGTGGTTGTCTATCTCCATCTGCGGGGTTATTGCACTGGTCTATACCGTCCTCTCGGGTTTATGGGGTGTGGTGGCCACAGACCTCTTCCAGTTCGTGCTTGCCATGGTGGGTTCTATCCTGCTGGCCCTCTTCTCCCTGGAGCAGGTGGGGGGGGTGGCAGAACTCAAGGTGAAGGTCGCCCAGATGGGCGGCTCTACCCTATTCTTTTTTCCACCGCTGGAGACCCATGCCCTTGACGGGGGTGGCCCGGCCACCCCGTTCTGGGACACCCCCTTTTTTACCTTCATGGTATTCCTATTAATCATGTGGTGGGCCACGCACCATGCGGATGGAGGCGGGTACATAATCCAGAGGATGCTTGCCGCCAAGAGTGAGGGGCACTCCCTCCTGGGTACACTCTGGTTCAACCTGGCCCATCATGCCATCAGGCCCTGGCCCTGGATTATCGTTGCACTGGTCTCTATGGTAACCCTGCCGGAGTACAAGGACAAAGAGGCCTATCCTGCCACCATAAACGCCTTCTTGCCCCCCGGGCTCAGGGGACTCCTGGTAGCCTCCTTCCTGGCCGCCTTTATGTCCACCATCACCACCCACATCAACTGGGGTTCCAGTTACTTCATTAATGACATCTACAGGCGGTTTCTGGTAAAATCCTCCTCGGAGAGACACTATGTATTTGTCTCCAGGGTTGCGGGCGTGGTACTGATGGCCGTTGCAGGCGTGGTGGCCAGCCGGATGGATTCTATCAGCACGGCCTGGGAGTTCCTGGCCCCGATGGCGGCGGGGATAGGGCTGGTGCTCATCCTCAGGTGGTTCTGGTGGAGGATAAACGCCTGGTCAGAAATCTCTGCCCTCCTGGCCTCTCTAATCATAAATTTCTTGCTCGTGGCCCTGGGTGTGGAGGTACAGCACAGGTTTGTCTTACTGGTGCCGCTCTCAATAATAGTATGGGTGACCGTAACTCTTCTCACACGGCCAGAGCCGAAAGAAAAGCTGGTGGAGTTCTACAAGCGGGTAAGGCCCGGTGGATTTTGGCGCCCTATCCAGAAGGAACTCCCTGGAATGGAAAAGGGTATGCTGGGTTGGGGATTTCTGGTGGAGTGGTTATCAGGGGTGGCGTTGATATACGGGGCCACCTTTGGCATAGGAAAACTCATATTTCAGGAATACGGACAGGGGCTTATCCTCCTGGGTATAGCCGCCCTTGGGGCAATGGTCATCTCTTATAAGCTGGCCGTGAGGGAGGGGTTGAGGTGACTCACTGTATTGAAAATTGGAAATTGGAAATTTCAAAATTTAGAATTTCCAATTTACAATTTACAATTTCACTCAAAGGAACTCTAGCATGAAACTAGGCGCCAGTTATTTCGGCTCACGCCACCAGGAACACGTCAGGAGGGACATGGAGGCGATGGCCGAGGCAGGTTGTAACTCCGTCGTCCACACCCTCAGCGAGGAGGACATGACCTACTACCCTGAGACGATGGCAGAGGTCGTAAGGGTCAGTAAGGAGGCAGGACTGGAGGTATTCCTTGACCCGTGGGGGGTAGGGAGGGCATTCGGAGGAGAGGCCTTCTCAGAATTTGTCTCTAAAAACCCCCATTGCCGGCAGGCCATTACCATCAACGGCAATGGTGTGGGTCTTGGGAAGGCCTGTCTCAATTCACAGGTCTTCAAGGATTCCATGAGGGACTGGATAGAGCTGGCCGCAGGCACAGGGGCAGATGGGGTCTTCTGGGACGAACCCCACCTCTACTATGGGGAGTTGGTACCCCTCTTCGGGAAGCCCCAGGTAGTGTGGGCCTGTACCTGTCAGACCTGCCAGAGGTTATTCCTGGAGGAGTACCGGCACGAGATGCCCTCCGATTTTAATGAGGAGGTCAAGAAGTTCAGACAGGATACCATACTAAGGTTTATAGGCTCCTTATGCAAGGCCGCCTCCGGGAAGGGGTTGAGAAATGCCCTGTGCATCTTCCCCACCCTTGACCCACGCTACGGCGTCTATGAGTGGGAGGAGGCAGTAAAGCTGGAGGGGCTGGACGTCTTCGGCACGGACCCTTACTGGCTCTGCTTCAACAAAAAGATGGAGGACTTTGTGAGGGATGTATCCAGGACAATGGTAACCCTATGCGCTGAGCATGGCCGGGAGCCTCAAATCTGGATACAGGGCTTCAGGGTCCCTGCGGGGAGGGAAGAGGAGGTAGGTCGGGCGATAAAGATAGCTTACGGGGAGGGGGTAAGGAATATAGCCGTATGGTCCTTCCAGGGCAGCGACTGTATGAGCTATCTAAGGTCGGAAAGACCAGAGGTGGTATGGCAAAAGGTATCTGAGGCCTATAGGGAATTAAAGGTAAAATCCCATGAACGCCAGCCTTAAAGAGGTAGGGGCGACCCGGTGGGTCGCCCTTCTCAGGGATGAAATACCGTGAACGCTAGCCTTAAAGAATTAGCAGAAAAGATACTATCCGGTGGGAGGATCAATAGGGAAGAGGTCGCCCCCCTACTATCTTTGAAAGGGGAGTCATTATATGACCTGTTTTATTGGGCCAATACCGTAAGGCACCACTATAAGG
>JASEHG010000165.1 GCA_030018855.1 Candidatus Brocadiaceae bacterium | reverse complement strand
GGCCAGCACAAGGAGTAGGGTTCTTGGGTCCATCTGGTTCCTCTCTGCCTGCTGAAACACAGTATGCAGTAAGGAGTAAGCAGAATTCTATTCTTCTGCCTACTGCCTACTCCTTACTGCTTACTGTCTACTGCCTACTCCCTACTGCCTACTATTAATGGGGGTGCATGTGGTGGGCTGGGCCAGGTCCGCCTGAGGCGGACTTCTTTTCAGGTATCTCCCCCACCAGGGCATCCGTAGTGAGGAGGAGGGCGGCGATGCTGGCCCCGTTCTGTAAGGCACTCCTTACTACCTTGGTAGGGTCAACGATGCCTGCCTTTATCATATCGGTATACCGTCCCTCCGCCACGTCAAACCCCTGGTTTCCCCGTCCCTCTAATAGGGACTTGACCTTCTGGAGCACTACCTCGCCATCATGGCCACCGTTCTCGGCCAGTTGTTTGATGGGTGACTCCAGGGCGGCCCTCAATATCTCACGTCCAGTGCGTTCATCCCCCACCAGTTCAAGGGTATCCAGCACCTTTGAGGCCCTGAGCAGGGCAACCCCGCCTCCGGGCAGTATGCCCTCTTCCACGGCGGCCCTGGTGGCATGGATAGCATCTTCCAGCCTGGCCTTTTTCTCCTTCATCTCCGCCTCTGTGGCCGCCCCTACGTTTATCCTGGCCACGCCGCCTGCCAGTTTAGCCAGTCGCTCCTGGAGCTTCTCCTTGTCGTAGTCGGAGGTGGTAGTCTGTAGCTCCTGCTTAATCTGTTCTATACGGCCCTGGACGGCCTCCCTTTTCCCTGCCCCTTCTACAATGGTAGTAGTTTCCTTATCTATAACCACCTTCTTTGCACTCCCCAGGTCCGGGAGGTCTAGCTTGGCGAGCTGGATGCCCAGGTCTTCAAAGACGGCGTTAGCCTTCGTTACCACGGCGACGTCCCCCAGCATGGCCTTCCTTCTATCCCCAAAACCTGGGGCCTTGACGGCACAGCATGGCAGGATTCCCCGGAGTTTGTTCACCACAAAGGTGGCCAGGGCCTCCCCTTCCACGTCCTCGGCAATAACCAGTAAGGGGCGTCCTGCTCTTACCACCTTTTCCAGTAAAGGGATAAGCTCCTTGGCCTGGGAGAGTTTCTTTTCATGAATAAGTATTAGCGGCCTTTCCAGCACCGTCTCCATGGTCTCTTGGGAAGTAATGAAGTAGGGGGAGAGATACCCCTTATCAAATTGCATCCCTTCTACCCAATCCACCATAGTCTCCATGGACCGCCCTTCCTCTACCGTAATGACCCCCTCCTTACCCACCCTCTCCATGGCATCTGCGATGTGTTGACCTATCTCCGTATCTCCATTGGAGGCGATGGTAGCTACCTGCATAATCTCCTTTTTGCCAGCCACCGGGGTGCTCATCCTGTTGAGTTCTGCCACTACCTTTTCAGTGGCCTTTTCTATACCCCTGCGGATGGCCGTGGCATTAGCGCCTGCGGCAACGTTCTTCAGGCCCTCCAGGAAGATGGCCTCTGCAATGACAGTGGCGGTGGTAGTGCCGTCCCCTGCTACGTCGCTGGTCTTAGAGGCTACCTCCTTGACCATCCTGGCCCCCAGGTCCTCATACGGGTCTTCTAGTTCAACCTCTTTGGCAACTGTCACCCCGTCTTTGGTCACGGTAGGAGAACCAAAACTCTTGGCTATAATTACGTTTCTACCCTTGGGCCCAAGGGTAACCTTTACCGCCTGGGCGGCCTTACTAAGGCCCCTGCGGATAACCTCGGAGGCCTCCTGTTTGTAAAGTATCTTCTTTGCCGCCATCTGTGCCTTCCTCTCCGTTCTGTAGGGGCAGGTCTTGCACCTGCCCTAGTATTTTAGGCAATCCGCCTTAGGCAGACGGATTACCCCTCCAATTTATGATAAATTATTCCAGGACAGCCAGGACATCGTCCTGGGACATAAGGAGGTACTCCTCCCCCTCTACCTTTACCTCTGTCCCAGCGTAGGAAGTAAATATTACCTTATCCCCCTTTTTCAGGGAACTCTTCACCCGCTCCCCGCTATCCAGGAGTTTCCCTTCCCCCACCTCTATCACCTTCCCCTGTTTAGGTTTCTCCTTGGCGGTATCGGGGAGGACAATCCCCCCGGCGGTCTTTTCCTCTGGCTCCAGCCTCTTTATTAACACCTTTTCTCCTAGTGGTTTTACCTTCGCCTTCATGTCTCCTTCTCCTTTTCTTGTCTCTGGAATGACCCTGGCCCCGTACCGTAGGGCATCCGCCTCAGGCGGACTGGCCACTCTTGAAAACCCTCTAAGACCCACCTGTATGACCCCGTAGGGGCGACCCACCGGGTCGCCAATATTAGGGGCGATTGGATAGCGATTTTTCCTCAGAAAGCTGGGTGGGTACTGTCCCCTTGTGGTGCATGGCAGACAGGCCACCTTTACCAGGATAATATTTTTTTATCAAGCGTTCCACTGCAAATAGGATTACCTCCAGGTTCACGGGTTTGGATATGACCGTGTAGGCATTTGCAGAAAGGGCCTTTAGCATAAGCTCTTTTGTGGTATCCCCGGAGAGGAAGATGCACGGCAGTATCAGCCTCACCTCACGCTTTATGTAGCAAAAGGTGTCAAGGCCGCTGATATCCGGCAGGTCAGTATCCATTATAAGGGCGTGCAGGATAACCTCCCTGGCTATCTCAATGGCCTCCCTCCCGCTACCTGCCAGATAAGTATTATAACCCTTGGGCTCAAAGGTCTCCTGGAGACACCTCCTGTAGCCCTCGTCCTCGTCCGTAATAAGCAGTGCGTACGGGGCTTCTTCCGGGACGGTCTTGTCCGTCCTGGGCGGATTTGTATGATAAGTGGCCATCATAGCTGTCCTTGTTATAAAATACAGACCTTATTGTAAAATGCAAATACCATCGCAAAATATATACCAGTTGAACCCCACTTGTCCAGTCATATAAGGTCATTGTAGGGGCAGGGTTAAAACCTACCCTGCCTCAGCCCTTGATGAAAAAACCGTTAAGCCCACCTAAAGAGGGCCATTGCCCTGCCACATTGGCAGTCCGCAGTAGGGGCGGGGTAACCCCGCCCCCTACTGTTCCAGGGTAGCCTTTAAATAATACCTTGCGGGTTTTTCTGTGGCCTCCAGGACGGTAACGGCCACGACTACCTCCTTTTCCCCCTGGATGCCACCGTGGTTATCTACCAGGATATTGGCCTCCTTGCCCTGATGTTCACTGACCCTGGTAAGAGAAGGGTCCTCCTTATTTGGCTCTATTACCTCTACCAAAAGTCCTGGGGAATCACTTTTCACCATTATACTTAGTCCGCCTAAGGGGGGTAAAGAAAACCTGAAATAATCAATCCCATAGCCGCTTACCTCGGCCTCCCTTTCTGACGGATAAGAGGCAATGTCCTCACAAAAAGGACCAAAGGGGAGGGACAGGGACTTATAGGCATATAGTCCACTCTGCACCCCCGGGTCATTAATGTAAAGGGCCACCATCCAATCGGCAAATAGGGAATTAAAGGTAGGGGCAGGTTTTACACCTGCCCCTACGGCCATGTGTTTAAGGGCGTCTTCAAAACCCTTTATCCCCTGTCCTGGTTCCCTTATCCACCTGCCAATAAATTCAGGACCCAGCCTGTCGTAGACGTAAGTGGCCCAGAGGAGACAGGCCCCGTAACTGGTAGCGCCATGCCCTGGAGCAACCAGCGGCCTGTCCGTATGCTTAAGAAATGTCTCCACGTGGCGTTTGTCCGTGTAGTAACCACAGAGTATCATGCACAACTCCGAGAGGGCCTCGTTTACCCACCCCTCTTCTTCCTGGTCGTAACGCCAGTGGATGAGGTGCTGGAACTCATGGGCCAGGACGCCCAGGTGGTATTCACCGGCAGGGTCATGGGCATCTACATAAAGCATGTCCAGTTGGTTACTGCCCTTTTCATTGGTCTGGTCCAGGTAACGGAAGAAACCGTCAAAGTGGTGGCCCCTGAATTCCCCCAGTTCGGAGATAAGTATATATATCTTCGGGTCGCCGTCCTTATCTGGAGGCGGACCGAAGGCCTCCGTAGCTATCTGATATATCCCCTTTTGGGGAGTGGCAGGGCTAGAACGGGTGGCAGGGCCACTCCCGTCGAAGGCCGCTATAATCCTGTCCACATCGGCCTGGGTTACGGGTCTTAGCCAATCCACATCGTTTACAAACACGTAAAGGTTCTGCCCAATCCCCCTGCAGGTGGCCTTCACCCTTATATCTTCCGGGGGCATCTTCTGCACGTACCAGGTCCAAAACTCCCTATTAACAGGGTCTGCAGTTGTAGGGGCAGGTTTGAAACCTGCCCCTACTATTATGAAGAGAGAAAAGGCCAAAAATCCTACAAGGACACGCATAGACTCTAACTC
>JASEHG010000164.1 GCA_030018855.1 Candidatus Brocadiaceae bacterium | reverse complement strand
CCCTTAGCCGGGCCCAGAAGAAACTCATACTCTCCTACCCTGCTACGGATGGACAGGGGAGGCCCACCCTGCCTTCTTTCTACCTGGAGGAGGTGAAGAGGCTCTTTACCCCCGAATCCTACAAGAAGATCTTCCACAAGAGATCCCCTGGTGATTTTGTCCCAAGACCTCAGGAGATACTAACCCAGAAAGACCTGAGGGATTTTGTCTTTCATAACCTGACCGCCCCCCACCCACCCCAGGCAGACAAGGTAGGGGCACGGCACGCCGTGCCCCTACACGACCTGACCCTCATGGTCTACAACCGCGAATTGTGCGAAAGGACTCCCTGGCTGGAGGGACTGAGTATCGCCTTAGAGAGGCCAGGAGAAAGGGAGTTGGTGGCCGCAGACTGCCTCAAGGAGATAATATCCTCCTTTAGTGCCACACAGCTTAGTGACTACGCCCAATGTCCCTTTCTCCACTTCTGCAGATGGGTACTTAGACTGAAACCACTGCCCAACCGGGCCGAAGAGGGCCTGAGTCCCACCCTCCAGGGAGGGATTGTCCATGAGACACTGCAACGTTATTACTCCGAGCTTGCCGTTAATAAATCCGCCCCGCCCGTTACAAGTCTTGAGGCCCACTTCCAGGAGTCCTTTGCTAGTAAGACCAGGGGCATCCCCCTGGGATTTAAGGAAGAGAAACTCAAGAGAGAGATGCTCCATGCCCTCAAGGCCTTTGCTGAGCAGGACAGGGAATTTATCGCAAAATCTGCCTTCAGGCCACGATATGCTGAGGTAGGTTTTGGGAAAGAGACGGCTGACGAGTCACTTGCCATACATGGGGACGTCAGTACGCCTACCTCTCTCCCTCCGCTTGAACTCAGGGATAAGGAGGGGACCAGGATCAGACTGACTGGGAGGATAGACAGGATAGACGTAGCAGAGGTGGACGACGAGACCCTGGGCCTGGTCATAGACTACAAGTACAGTAAAGAGGCGGCCAACGGGAACAAACTAATAAAGGACCTCAAGGAAGGAAACGACCTGCAACTACCTATCTACGTAATGGTAGCCAGGGACCTCCTTGGGCTAAGACCAGTGGGTGCCCAATTCTATTCCCTCAGACCCCCTGGGAGGAGCGGTATAATAGCCTTACCCCTGCCCAATAAGGGCGAACGCATGTCACAGGAAGATATGGAAGCCCTCCTGGAATCCTGCAAGGAACACCTGTTTAGACAGGTGGAGGGTATCCTGTCTGGGGATAAGAAGGTTAGTCCCAGGGACGTCCAGTATTGCCATAACTGGTGTGAGTATAGAGACGTCTGCAGATTTGAGAGAGGACACCGCAAGAGACATGAAGGATAATAACGTCCGTAGGGGCGTATTGTCGTGCCCCAGGCAGATTTGCCGTGGTGAACAATACGCCCCTACAGATAACCTTACCCCTGAGCAGGAAAGGGCCGTAGGGACCCTGGGCAAGGACCTCTGCGTTAGCGCCGGGGCCGGCTCCGGTAAGACCGGCGTACTGGTGGAACGGTTTGTGAGCCTTGTGTCAGAAGGGGGTCTATCTGTCCCTGAAATCCTTTGCATCACCTTTACCGAGAAGGCCGCTGGAGAGATGAAGCAGAGGGTGGCCAAGAGATTTAAATCCCTTGGGATGGAGCAGGAGAGGCAGGAGGTAGAGTTTGCCTATATCTCCACAATAGACAGCTTCTGCAGCCGCCTCCTCAGGGAAAACGCCCTGGAGGCAGGACTGGACCCAGACTTCACCATCCTGGAAGAGTACGAGGCAATGTCCTTGCAACGTGATATGGCTGAAGAATTATTAGCACAGTGGGAGGAGACTAACCCGGAGGGATACAAGCTCCTCCTTGAAGAGCTTCACTGCCGTGACCTTGCTGAGAGCTCCATTGAACTCCTGGCCAAGATAAGGAGTTCTGGCCTCCACCCAAAGGAAATCCTTGTGAGGGACGACGTCTCTAATGAATTAACTGAAACCCTCAAGGGCACTAACCTCTGTATAAAAAGAATAAAGGACCTTCTAGCCAATCTGTCCCCTTCCTCCAGGCAGAGGGAAAAGGCGGAAGAGGTCGTGGTAAAACTCAGACATCTCAAGGACGTAAAGGCGGAAGACCTCCAGCATGCACACATAGCCAACCTGCCGGAGATAAATCTATCTGGAATATCTTCTGACCTGAAAGAAGACCTCAAGACGTTAAGAGAAGACCTCTTTGAAAGACTGAGACATCTATACTGGGAGGGCGTGACTATAAGGACTAAACTCGCCCTCAGGGAGTTCCTCTCCCAGTTCCTTCAACTCTACCAGGAAGAAAAGCGTAAACGCAGTGTGCTGGACTTTAGTGACCTGATAGAAAGGGCCATCAATCTCCTACAGACCTTTCCTTCTTTAAGAGAGGAACAAAGGGGCAAATTCAGGCATATCCTTGTGGATGAGTTCCAGGATACCAATAGCCTCCAGAAGGCCCTGCTGGAGATGTTGAAGGGTGGCAAGGCCGCCCCTGAGGGGGGGGACAACCTTTTTGTGGTGGGTGATGCCCAGCAGTCCATCTACGGCTTCAGGTATGCTGACCTGGAGGTCTTTCTTGAGCACAAGAGGCAGACCCAGGAGAGGGGAGGCGAGGTAATCCACCTTAATAGGAATTTCCGGAGCAGACCAGAGATTATCTCCTTCGTTAATCAGGTCTTCAGGGGTTATTGGGGTAGAGATGATTCATCAATAGATTGGAGACCCCTGGTGGCAGGCTCCTCCTTCGCTCCAAAAGGCCCCCCTTCTGTAGAACTCCTCCTGGCCAGTGGGGAAGAGGGGGAGAACATGGAGGAGGTGCGGAGGGTGGAGGCCCGCCTCCTTGCCAGCCGTATCCAGGAGATTGTAAAGAATAGGGGACTGGAGATAACCAGACCCAATCTGCCTAAGGCGGCTCGGCCCATTACCTACGGGGATTTCGCCATCCTCCTCCGTAGTACCAGAGACATTAAGCTCTTTGAAGCGGCCCTGGAAGAAATGGACATCCCCTTTTTCGTAGTGAGCGGGAAAGGACTTTACGACACCAGGGAGATTATAGACTTGATTAACTTACTCCAGTTAATAGATAACCCCCTGGACGAGGTGAAGCTGGCGGCGGTGTTGAGGTCCCCTTTTGCAGGGATTAATGACCACACCTTATTCTGGCTTGCTTACCATGCTAAGCATAAAGAAAAGGTAGGGGCGTATTGCAATACGCCCCTCCTTGTTCAACTGGACAGGCTGGCCAGTATCCCGGAAATAGACCTTACTCAAAAGGAAAGGTTACTGAGGTTCAGGGGATTGCTGGAAAGGCTCAGGGGGTTGAAGGAGAGGCTATCTATAGCCTCACTACTGGAGGGTATACTGGCAGAGACCCAATATGACTCCAGGGTACTAGCTTCTCCCAACGGCAGGCAGAGTTACGCCAATCTGCGAAAATTCGTAGAGCTGACCAGAGATTTTGAGAAGAGGGAGATATTGGGCCTGCCTCAGTTCCTCAGGGCCATCCGCGACCTCCGTGTAACCGAGACGAGGGAATCCGAGGCCCCTACCGACCTGGAGGCGGACGATGTGGTAAAAATCCTGACCATCCATAAGGCCAAGGGACTGGAATTCCCCGTAGTAGCGGTCGCTGACATGGGGAGAGACCAGCGTAGTTACCCGTCGGATATCCTCTTCTCCAAAAAGGGAGGACTTGGGTTGAAAATAATAAACCCATTGACGAACAGACCTGAGGTTACGGCTACCTTTGAGGGAATAGACCGGGAGATAAGAGAGAAGGAAAAGGGGGAGGAGGAAAGGGTCCTCTACGTGGCCATTACCCGTGCCCAGGAGCACCTAATACTCAGTGGCTCCTATACCAAAAAGACAAAGAGCGACCCCCTGAAACGCCTGGCCGAGACCCTTGATATATCCCTGGATTCGGCCGACCTCCCCGACGAGCTAACTTTTGGAGAAGAGGGATATAAGCTAAGGCTGGGTGTGGGAAAGGGGTCAGCACGGATAGTCGCACCTCTTTCCGTAAGACTGTCATCTGAAGAGAGGGAAAAGATACTGCGAGGTGAACCCCTCCCTTTACCTGCCATTGCAAGGGGCGAAGCCTCGGAGCAATCTCATCCTTACGATACGACACCCCTCCCTACTGCCATATCAGTTCCAAGACAGGCCAGCCAGAGGGACTACGTCTACTCGGCGACGGAGATAATGAGCTACCACCGCTGTCCCAGGTTATATTACTTCAGATACAAATTGGGGCTGCCGAGTATGGAATCAGGGGAATTATTGCTGACTGACAGGACCGAGGATGAGTTGGAGGGTTCCCCGTGGGCAAGACTAGGAACCGCAGCACACCGTACCCTGGAACTCTATCGCCCTTCAAGTAGGGGCGTATTGTCGTGCCTTAGGCAGATTCGCCGTGGCGAACAATACGCC
>JASEHG010000163.1 GCA_030018855.1 Candidatus Brocadiaceae bacterium | reverse complement strand
TAGCGTTTAAGCCATTTATAGAAGCACTTACGGGAGATACCGAAGTAACGACAGACCTTTGAGACTGACTTAACTCTTTCGTACATGAGTATCCAGGCTAACCTCTTACGGATGAGCTGTAGGTAATAATACTTGGGCATGGGTAGCACCTCCGGAAAAATGTTGTAAGCCGCCTATCCCTACGGGATAGGTGTAACATCTTATCCAAAGTGTTACCCATGTCTATATACTCCACATGGCTACTTTGGAAATTCCTTGACATTCCTCCCATTTCTGCTAGATTTTTAGCCACCTTTTTATGGAGTCCATTGATCCGCCTGAGGCGGACAATGGTCAAATTAAATCGTAGGGGTCTGATTTATCAAATCCCACCTTTCAGGAGAAACGGATGGCGGAGAGGAAAGAAAACTGGCAGGACATGTACTATGCCTTCTGGAGCGCCTTTGATATTAAGAGGGTGTTCCTTGGGTTCCTGGGGATGGCGATGACCCTCCTGTGGGTATCTGGGGTCCTATGGGTATTCTCCACGGTGGGATTTATCAAGACGGGACCTTCTACCTTTTTGGTTACCCTTCTCCAACCCCCCACGGTAGCGGCCTGCTGGTCCTTCAATGCCTTTACTGCGGCCTTTACCTCAGGGGATTGGAGGGCTTACCTACCCCTGGCCTTCATGCTCTTTGGTCTCCTGGCCATCTGGTCACTAGCCGGTGGCGCCATAACCAGGGTAGCCTCTCTGGATTATGCCAGGGGGAGCGGTATCGGGTATGGGGATTCTCTCAGATACTCAGCCTCAAAATTCTGGTCCTACTACTGGGCCCCCGTGGCCCCTACACTCGGTGCCCTCTTCTTTGTCCTGCTTAACGGGATTGCTGGGCTCCTGGGAAAGATAAAGTTTCTAGAAATCCTTGTGGTACTGAGCTTTCCCATCATACTAATGTTTAGTTTCTTGACCCTCTTTGTGGTAATTATCGGTGTAATAGGCTGCTGGCTTATGATTCCTACCATAAGTGCTGACGGCTCTGATGCCTTTGACTCCATGAGTAGGGCCTATTCTTACGTATTATCCCAGCCTCTTAAATATTTTACCTACCTTGCCTCAGCCGCGGTCTTTGGGGTGTTCGCCCTGGCCATTGCCTCTACGGCCGCCAACCTCCTGGTAGAGACCAGCTTTGCCACAGTGGGACTCGGCATGGGACAGAAGTTTCAGACCATCATGGGTGCTGTAAACGGGGTGGTACAGCCCACAGGGCTGTCTGCCAATTACAGCCTCCCCATGCAGATAAAGATGGCCTTCTCCGGCCTCCAATCCACCACCATGACCCTCACCGCCATAGGCCTCCTGGCCTATCTCCTGCTGTTAAAACTGGTAGTCTGGTCTATAGCCGCCGCCTACGTAGGCTCGGCCCAGACGGTGCTATATCTCCTGATGAGAAAGGAGGTAGACGGTACCGAGGTGGCCGATGTCTATGTGGAAGAGATTGAGCCTGCCATACCCGCCCCCACGGGCAAGTAGACAGTAGACAGCATACAGAAAATACGGTTTTCCCTGTCTACTGCCTACTGTCTACCGTCTACTAGCTATTCATTTCTCCCTTGACCTTATCTTGCCCTCCACGGGGTTTGGCCTCAACTGTTTCATTCTCTGCTTATCTGCCTTTTCTAGCAGTACCCCCTGAGGAGTTATGGTAGCCACTCGGTACTCTGTCCCCAAGATTACTGCCCCCTCACTGTACCACTCACCATTGATGATAGCCGCCTTCCGCCCGTCGTTATCAATGAGGATTGAGCTGACGGTGGGCAAAGGTCCTTCTACCTCGGGGGGCTTCTCTTCCTTTATAACCAATGGTTGGAGTTCCTCGGGGGTAAGGAATGGCTCTCTGCCCCACTGCCCTTTGTCCAGTTGACTCTCTAACGAACTGGTATCCAGAGGGATGGGTTCAAACTTTGCCAGGGTAACCTCCCTGGGGGCTTCTGGTGTCCCCTTCTCCTCCTTGGGGCGGGTGGCGGCCCTACTACCGCCATCCCTCTCCATTGCTGGTGGTGCTGCAACCTCCTGCTTTACTGGGGGGCCTCCTTTAAGGTTTCGGTAGTTGACTATCACCATAATGACAAACAGGACGGCGACTACCCCCAATAATAATTTCCTCCGTTTGTCCATGACCTTCTCCAAAAAGTAGACAGCAGACAGCAAACAGTAGACAGCTTACAGCACAGAAAATATGGTTTCCCCTGTCCCCTGTCTACTGTCTACTGTCTACTGTCTACTTACTAGGGCCTCTTCGTCCAGACCACCTTGTGGCAGAATAGTATGTCCTCCCTTGGCACCACCATGGGTTCGTGGGCCGTCGTGTTGTGAGACTTGAGGACTACCATGCCAGAGGAGGCGGCAGGGCCGCTCCCTACAAAGGCTATCTCCTTGATATAGACCTTACCGGTGCTACGGAGGCGGCAGATGACCAGGTCCCCCGACCTTACCTTCTCAGAGGGGCAGACTACGACCTTTGTCCCCCTGGGGTAGCCTGGCAACATACTGTTGCCACTCACGGTGAGCCCATAGGCATGCTCATCAGTGACATCAGGGAGCCTCTCTAGTGGTTCGTCTATTGACCCACCCACGGGCAGGCCGGCATCGTCGTAGGCAATCTCCGTCTCCCCTGCCGCCACATAGCCTACGACAGGGATGTTTTGTAGCGTAACGATGAACCCTGGAAGCCTCGTTTGGGTAGTCCTGCCGCCGGGTGTCTGTGCAGTAGCGCCTGTCTTACCTGTGGCCTCCTCTTTAGGTGGACCCCCAAGGAATTCGCCATGGCGGACCTTAGGCAGACCACCTGCCACCCCCTCCTTGGGCATCCTGTCCTCTGGATTTGGTGGAAAGTCCTTGCTGTCGTTCAGGAGGTATTCTACCGTAACACCGTAGGCCCTTGCCAGGCTCATGGCCGTCTTTCCAGGCAGTTCTTTTAGGTTCTCCTTCTCGTAGTTCCTGTAACTAGAGATAGGTATCCCACCCGCCCTGGCCGCCTCAGACTTGGTCCATCCCTTCTCGGCCCTCAGATGTCTAAGTTTTTTATCTGCCTTCACGGTTGCTTATATAGCCAAATGTGGCGAAAATTTACAAAATATGTTTGACAAAATGGCCTACTTATGCTATTTTGGCAAATAATGTACGTTTTGGCTAGCTAGGTCATGGAGATTTAAGCTGTATTAGATATTTATATGTCTACTTTACCCAATTTCTTGCAAATAGTCAATAGCCAAGCCAATGTCTTGGCAATCAGGATTGCATCCGTAGTGGCGGCAGGTTTCAGCCTGCAAGTGATACCCCTGTCCTGGGCGGAGTGAAGGAATGGATTATCAGCAACTAAAAGAGGTCTTGATGCGCAAGTCACTGGAGGAACTCTATATCCTCAGGGGGGAGGAGTACGGTTCAAGGGAGGCCCTCGTGGAGGACATCATTGCCCATGACGATGGGTGTCTGGAGGAGATACTGGAGATGGAGGGGAGTCTGTTGTATCTGTTAATGGGTCGGAGGCGGTAAGCCCGCTGAAGGAGGGAAGAGATGACACGGTTTCTAAAGGTAAAGGAGGTTTGTGAGCTCTTTGGTGTCAGCCGTTACACCATCAGGAACTGGGTGGAGAAGGGCAAGTTCCCTGCCCCCATAAAATATGGTCTCTACCTCCGCTGGCCGGAGGAGGACATCAAGGCCCTCGTGGAGAGACTCAAGAGGAACAGGTGGGAGGAGAAGCTGGAGTGAGGGATTGACAAAGTTACCCTTTATATGATAATCAGGCAGTGTTATGGGAAAAGGAAAAAAGGTATTGATACTGATAGAGGACGATTACGAGGACCTGGAAGGGTGGTACCCTAAACTGCGCCTACTTGAGGAGGGGATGGAGGTGGTAGTGGCTGGACCCGAAAAAAAGGTCTATCACGGCAAGAAGGGTTACCCCATGGAGGCGGACTGCAAGGTGGAGGATGTAAACTGGCGGGACTTTGACGGGGTGGTCATCCCTGGTGGTTATGCCCCCGATAAGCTCAGGCGTTACCCTGCAGTGTTGAAGCTGGTGAGGGCAATGGGAGAGGCAGGCAGGGTGGTGGCACCCATCTGCCACGGGGCCTGGGTGCCCATCTCGGCGGGAATAGTGAAGGGCAAGAAAATGACCTGCTTCTTCGCCATAAAGGACGACCTTAAAAACGCCGGGGCCTTATACGAGGATAAGACGGTGGTAGTAGACGGTAACATGATAAGCTCCCGGTGTCCCTCAGACCTCCCTGAGTTCCTGAAGGCAATAATAAAGGCCCTCTCAACCAGGGGATAGGGAGTAGGGACATCAGTCCCCTGCCTACTGCTCCGGCTTGTAGCCGCAGGCTTCAGCCTGCGTGCAGAAAAGGGGACGGTTCTATTTTACCGGCAGGCAAGAGGGAATAATTAGAACCGTCCCCTTTTTATCCCTGAAAAACTCTA
>JASEHG010000162.1 GCA_030018855.1 Candidatus Brocadiaceae bacterium | reverse complement strand
GGACGTCCCACCGGAAGACTGGCCCCCTGCCCTCCTGGAGCCATTCAAGGACGTAATCTCAGACCCCGCCCTGTGGGCCAAAAAGTGCGTAGACAAATACGGCGCCGACCTGATTTGTATCAAACTGGATGGCATCCACCCGGATAAAGGCAACAAGGGTGCAGAGGAGGCAGTAAAGACCGTCCGCTCCATCCTCCAGGCAGTAGGTGTACCCCTCATCGTCTGGGGCTGCGACGACACACAAAAGGATAACGAAGTCCTGCCCAAGATAAGTCAGGCCGCCAAGGGGGAGCGATGCCTCCTGGCCACCGCCACCCAGGACAATTACAAAAACATCGTGGCCAACTGCATGGCCGACGGCCACAACCTGGTAACTCAGGCCCCGGTGGACGTAAACATACAGAAACAGGTGAACATCCTGGTAACGGATATAGGCTTCCCACTGGACAGGATAGTCATGTTTCAGACCACTGGGGCACTGGGTTACGGCATAGAGTACGCCTACTCCATCCAGGAGAGGGAACGCCTGGCCGCCCTCTCGGGGGATAAATTCCTGGCACTACCGGTCCTCTGCAACGTGGGCTACGAGTCCTGGAGGAGCAAGGAGGCTAAGGTCACGGATGAAGAGTCCCCTGGTTGGGGGTTGGCCGCCGAGAGGGGCCCCCTGTGGGAGACCATCACCGCCGTTACCCTAATCCAGTCCGGGGTAGATATCATCCGTATGTACCACCCGAAGGCCGTGGCCGCCGTGAAGAAACACATTGACGCCTTATACGCTAATGGAAGGTAGGGGTAACTCCGCCTCAGGCGGACGGGTCGCCCTTACACAAAAGGGAATATAGGACTGGGGCTCTGTCCCCAGTCTAAGTAGTAGCGTGCGAGCTTGCCTCGCACGCCCTAAACGGCTGACAAAAAATCGTGCGACACAAGGTCGCACGCTACACTACACATTTGTGTGAGGGAATAAAGCCATGATTGCAGTAGCTGAACGCATAAACGGGATGTTCTCTGACGTAAAGAAGGCCATCGTAGACCGTGACCCGCGCCCCGTACAGGAGCTGGCCAGGAGGCAATCGGAGGCGGGGGCAGGCTTCCTTGACCTGAACGTGGGTACCGCAGCCTCAGACCCGGTGTCCGTCATGAAGTGGCTTATACAAGTCACTCAGGAGGTCACCAGCACCCCCCCCTCCATAGACAGTCAGAAGTTTGAGGTGGTGAAGGCCGCCCTGGAGGTGGTCAAGGGTCCCTCCCTCATTAACTCCTGTAAAGGCCAGGCAGAAGAACTGGATAAATACATCCCCCTGGCCATGGAGAAGAACGCCTCCCTGGTCTGCCTGACCATAGACAAACAGGGCATCCCCCAGGACATTGATAAGAGGGTAGAGATTGCCGCCAACATCGTCGCCAAGGCCGCAGAATACGGCCTTGAGCCTACAAGACTCTTCATTGACCCCATCCTCTTCCCCATAAACGTGGACCAGAAACAGCCCACCCTGATGCTGGAGGTCTTCCGCCAGATAAGATACATCTCTGACCCCCCACCTCACATCATAGTGGGCCTCAGCAACCTCTCCCAGGGTACAAAGCAGAGGCCATTAATAAACAAGGCCTTCTTGTCCATGGCCCTGGCCGCAGGGATGGACGCCGCAGTGATGGACGTCCTGGACGAAGACCTCATGAACACCGCCATCTGTACCGAGATGATACTCAACAAACAGATATACAGTGACTCCTTCCTCAAGGCGGCCAGGAAGTAGGGGGTAGGGAGTAGGGGATAGGGAGGGAAAAGAATTGGAAATTGTAAGTTATAAATTAGAAATTTTAAAATTTCCAATTTCTAATTTCCAATAGGGTAGGGAGAGAGGAGTAGGGAGTAGAAGGCAGTAGAGCAGTAGGGGCGACCCGGCGGGTCGTCCCTACGCAAAAGCCTCAATTCGTATGGAACCACAAACCATAAAAATCAGGGTCAGGTACTCCGAAACGGATAAGATGGGGGTGGTGCACCACTCCAGATACTTCAGCTATTTTGAGGTGGCACGTATTGAGTACCTGCGCAACCTGGGCGTAGACTACGCCAGTCTGGAAAAAGAAGGCATATACCTGGCCGTCCTGGAGGCCTACTGTAAATACAAGGCCCCTGCCTACTTTGACGACGTCCTTACAGTTGAGACCTGCCTGACCAAGCTCACCGCCGTCCAGATGGAGCTTACCTACAAGGTCCACAGGGAGGAAGAGGGGCAACTGCTAGTTGAGGGTTCTTCCACCCTGGCCTGCCTGGACACACATTTCAGGCCCCACCGAATCCCCGAAGAGGTGCGTAAGGCCCTGGGGATGGAGGAATCTGAGGGGTAGGAGAACTCGTAGCCGCAGGCTTCAGCCTGCGATAAAACGCAACCTAAAGGTTGCGGCTACATCTGAGTCCTGGTGGACAGGGCTGAAGCCCTCTCCCTACGGCTGGGGACGGAGCCTCAGCCCTATATCCCCTACCAATAGAGCCCAGGTGCTCCGCCACTGGGCTCTTGTAGCGAACGGATATGTCGTGTCAGAGACAAACCCCACCTTTGGCGGAGCTTTGCCTGTGGTGAAGGTAATGTAGCGCGCCTCCCAACCCTTCCTTCTGAGGTGGATTTTCAACTTTGGATTCTTCAAAATAAAAAAGGGATGGGTCGCACTAACCCATCCCTTTTTGGTCGGCCAAAGCAATATAACTTTACAAACACCTACAACATTCAAGTTCCCCCTCTCCCTTCCCTCCCCCACTAGGGGGGAGGGTCTGGGTGAGGAACCACTTTTATCCCTCCTTACCCCCCCTCCCTTGATGGGAGGGGGAAGGGGGAGGGTGAAAATACTAGAAGCTAACCGTGAGCTGTAAGAAGCCCCAATCGGTGTCACCATCGGCGTTAGAGCCATCCGTACGTCTGGCGGCAGGACCTGCCAGGAACTTGGAGTAGCCTGTCATGAGACCGACGTTCTTGTACAGGCTATACGTCGCGGTAAGGTCTATCTCCTTACCAAGGTTGGTGGTGCGGTCCGCATTGGTAGCGCTAGCACCACGGCCGGGCATAGCACCTTGACCTGCGTGATACCAACCATCCGCACCCTGGTCCAGCTTGAACGTCCAGAAGTCCACCCATGCCGTCAGCTTCTTGGTGGGGAACGTCTTTATCTGGAACCTGTGTGCCTGCATGTTCTTCCAGGACATCAGGTCAGCATACCCGTAATGGGCATGGTTGGTCGGGTAGAAGTTGTGGAACGTCCTGTGCTTCTTATTGGCAGGCTTCGCGTTGCCAGGAGAGTAGTCAAACTCGTACCCCAACCTGGGCTTCCACGCCACCTTGTCAAATGTGTATCCACCACCTATCACACCTGCCATAGCCTCATGGGAAAGGCCACGGAAGTCGCCAAGCTGATAATGGTACTCAGCGAAGTAGTCAATGGCCTTCTTTACCTTACCCACAGTCCTGAAGCCTCCATCGTGGACTTTCATTTTTCTGCTTTTACCTGTTACGACAGGGACTTCAGTTGCAACCGTGACATTTTGCTGGTCATCATCATACAAATACATCAGCTCCAGCGTACCCTGGGGTATGAGCTTCTTGAGGGTAAACTTTGCACCGTAGAGGTTCTGGTCGTCGTCGTGCCTTATGAAGTTAGTGGTATTTGTCGAACCCCCCGTCGTCCTTCCAGTGGCACCCTCATACTTTCTGACGATGGAGGCAAATACCTCAGCCCCATACCTCTCGGTATCCCACATAGTCCTTATGGCATCATGGGTAATTCCTATGTTGGACCATCCGAAGTCACCCAGCATCCTGTGGCCTGGGTCGCCAGGACCGGGGGTACCCCAGATAATCTCCTGACGGCCTACCCTGAAGACCAGGTTCGGGTTAAAGAGCTTCCTGATGTCCACATAGCCCTGGTGGATGTCAATCCTGTTATTGGCGTTGTCAGTCCCGAATCCTACGAGCTCAGTAACGTACCCCTGCCCATCCTTACCTTCCCAACCCCAATATCTGGAGTCCTGGAACTGTACGAAGGCCCTTAGATGCTCATGGACGTCGGCGTCTATGTTGAACCTGACGCGGTTCAATACCTCAAAGGTATCTTCGCGTGGTCCACCGCCACGGCCTACAGTAGAGACACCATCTCCGCCGGTAGCATTTGCCGCCTGGGGCAAATGGGTTACCAGGGCATGCCAGTTGTTCTCGTACTCGCCCCGGGTACGGAGCTCCATTCCCAGGCGGATCTTGTTGGCCATCTCATTGTAGACGTTGGGGATGAAGCCCAACTCCTTCTTGATCTGGTCCTTCATGGTCTCTACCGCCTGTGGGTCGGCCTTCCAGTTCCTTACCTCGCTGGAGAGCTGACTGAACTCCTGCTTGGAGGCCAGGAGCTCATCGTCGTGGGCCTTGATGGTGTCCTTGTCGGACTTCATCTCGGACCTCAGGGCCTCTAGCTCTGCCTTGAGTGCCCTCAACTCCTGCTTCATC
>JASEHG010000161.1 GCA_030018855.1 Candidatus Brocadiaceae bacterium | reverse complement strand
GAAAATCTTGAAAGTCCGCCTCAGGAGGACGCCTCAGGCGGGAATTGCCCCTACTCAACATAGTCGCGGGGTAACGTCTCCTCCCCTTTAATGTTCTTGCGGCTGATGCCCGTGGCGTCCTGCGTGGATGCCTTTACCTTGTTGTACTGTGAATAATAATTCTCTGCGGCCGCCCTCATCCCCTTTTCCTCGTAGATCTTGGCTACATTGTAGTAGGCGTCTGCATAGGTCCTATTCTGTTCTATTACCTTCTGGTACTCCTTGAGGGCGTCTTCCAGTCTGCCTCTCATGTAGTATATGGTAGCCACGTTAAAGCGGGAGTGCACGTGGTTGGGGTCTAGCTCCAGGGCCCTTTCGCTCTCCCGAAGGGCCTCTTCCATCATCCCCTTTTTCCCGTAGATTACCCCAATGAGATAGTGCGGTTCCGCCAGGTCAGGGTCTGTCCTCAAGGCTTGTTGGAATTGAGACAGGGCCTCCTCAAACATCCCCTGGGCATAATAAAGGAGCCCGAGGTTAACCCGCCCCTGGGCGTAATCTGGGTTCACCCCCAGGGCCTTTTCGTAAACTTTAATGGCTTCCTCATACCTCTCTAGACTCTGCAGGGCCAGGGCCAGGTTGAAAAAGGCCTTATCATAAGAGGGCTTGAGCTCTATACAACGCTCATAGTAAGGTATGGCCCTCTCCGGCAGGTTCAGGTCCTGATTGGCCACCCCCAGGTTATAGTAGACGTTAAAATTATAAGGGTCCAGACTCAATGCCTTTTTGTATTCCTCTATGGCCTCTTCTATGTTAATCCTCTTGTGGAAGTAAAGACCGAGTTTCAGATGGGCAGTAGGGTTGTTGGGCTCCCTCTCTACTGCCAGTCTGCAGATGGTATATTCATCCTGAGGTGCACCAATTCTCTTAAAGGTCTCAGTAAGCTTTTCGTGGGCCATGGCATACTGGGGGTTGATGGCTATTACCTTCTTAAAGGCATCTGCGGCCTCTTCTAGCCTCCCCTTCTCCATATAAGCTATCCCGAGCTGGTAAGAGGCCTCTACGTAATAACGACTTAGAGAGAGGGCCTTTTTGTAGAGTTCAATAGCCTCATCCTGCATACCTTTTTTGTACAGGGCCATACCCAGGGACACATAGCCTTCTGCATTCTCAGGGTCAGTCGCCATGGCCCTTTGCATGGCCTCAATGAAGTCGTCGGGCTGGCAGGGGTTATGCTTCACGGCGTTCTTAAACTCTATTATTACCTGGTCATGCCTCCCCCTCTGGCCGTAGATTAATCCCATGCCCGTATGGGCATCTGCATAATTAGGATTAAGCTCTACCGTTTTTTTATACTCCTGCAGGGCCTCATCCAGAAGCCCCTGCCCATTGTAAGCAAGCCCCAGATAATAATGGGCCTCTGGCTTCTTTGGGTCTATTTCTATAGTCCGCTTGTATTGACTTTTTGCCTCCTCTACGAGTCCCCTTTTTGCGTAGGCAAGGCCCAGGGCAAGGTGGGCCTCTGCGTCCGTGGCCCCTTCTCCCGCCGCCATCTTAAGCTCTAAAATGGTCTCGTCCAGCATACCTAACTGTGAATACGCCAGGCCGAGGTTTTTATGACAGCCCTTCAATTCTGGATTTAATTCCAGGGCCTTTTTACACCTTGTTATGGTCTCCTCTGGGTTCCCCAGCTTAAGATGGGCCAGGCCCATAGCATTGAGGGCCTCTGGATAGTTTGGCTTGAGCTTCAGGGCCTGCTGGCATTGAGTTATTGCCTCTTCATATTTTCCCTGCAGGTTAAGGGTCACGGCCAGTTTTTGATAGGCCTCTGCCAGACCGGCATCCACCCGCATGGCCTGGTGATATTCGTATGCAGATTTATCCAGGTCTCCTAACTGTAGATAAACGTCTCCACAGCGGAGGTGAACCTCTGCAAATTCCGGGTAGAGTTCCAGGGCCTTTTTGTACCCCTCTATGGCCTCTGGGCACATCCCCTTTTGGGCGTAGGCATTGCCAAGGTTTAAGAAGGCCTCGGGGTCAAAGGGGTTTTTCTCCGTTAATGCCTTGTATTTTTTTATTGATTCATCAGGGCTTACCGGCTGTTCACTCGCCAGGCCACCCTTACCTTCAAAGGAAACGCACAGTACCAGGATGATTAACCAGTATCGCACTTGCTTTTACTCCTCTTCTATCTGCATTGGGCGGATAGGCCCTACCACTACCTAGAAAAAAGGAGCTGTGTAGGAATGACCCTACACAGCTCCTTTGAAAAACCATACATCATTGAGAAGAACTACCTGGGCAACTCTTCGTTAGTGACCATGACCTGTGTGTTTGTCGTCCTTGGTCGGCTCGTGTTCGTGAGCTGCCTTACCTTCTGCACCATGGGCCTCGTGCCCATGCTCGTGGATCATGTGCTTACCAGCCTTCATACCAAGTTCGGCCAGCTTCTTCTCTATGTACTCCACTTCCTCAGCCGGGGCATGGTGTGTATCCAGCCAGCCTGGCTCAGGACAGAGGTCAAAGATGGTCTTTCCGGGGTACTCCCTGACAATCTTCCACCCGGTAAGCTGGTCAAGCCATTCTCCATGCTTCCAGTAGTCCTCAGGAACCCATGTGATTCCTACCTTCTTCTCCAGGGCGGCCAATCTCCTGGCCCTTGAGGCCTGGGTCTTGATGTCCACCAGCCACCTGTCCATACCGAACGAACCATCGCTATAGGTGGCGTCGTTCCAGGAACCGTGGAATATGCCCTTGAAGATGTAGGTCTGGAAGTAACCAACGCTCTCAAAGCAGAGTCGCTCTACGTTGGAGCAGTTGGACATCCTGAACTCACCGGATTCACCAGTGCCACCACCGAACTCATTACCCTGGTAGGCACCAATCTTAAGACTCCAGACATGCTGACCGGACCAGTCGGGGGCCAGGTCTTTAGGCATGGGGTCTAAGACGCCGTCTCTGTAAAGGTCTTCAGCTATCTTGAAGGTCTCACGATACTTCAAGGCGGCATCCTTTACAGACTCGTCGCAGGCCTGGAGGATTTCCCTTCCAAACCTTGGAGAGTGGCAGTCGTCACAAACAGCCACCCATGCATCCCTCTTTTCCTTCCAGAGAGGTGCACCCCTGTCGCACATGGACATGCCCATACTGGTGTACACGGTACACATCTTCTGGACGTTGTGGTGTCCACCACGCATGTGGCAATAGGCGCAGGTAGGACCAGTGTAGTCGGCGTCGGCAAGCTTCTTCTCCCAATCAAAGAGCTTGGGGTCCCACTTGCCTGTCTGATACACTACGCCATGGATGGAGATATCGTAGGCCTCCCAGTCCCTGTGGTCCTTACCCCAGTGGCAGGTCTTGCACTGCTCGCTCTTACGGGCCGTCCTGGGGTCAAAGCGATGTCTGGCATGACAGGTAGAACAACGCTCTTCTGAACTGGTATGGCAGAATACGCAACCAGCGGTATCTCCCGGGGGTCTCTCAATGCTCCATGCACACTCTACCTGAGCAAAACTGGCGCAGGAAGCATGAGAACCAATACCACCCTGAGAGGACTCATTGTACTGCTGGGCATGACAATCTTCGGTGCCGCAGGTCTTGGAACTGGGCATGTGAAGCTTCTGGTGGTCAGAACCGTGACAGGTGGGACACCCCACGGCGGCAGGCTCTACCTTTGCATGCCTGCTCTTCCTCCAGTCCCTTACTATCCCAGGGGTCATTACTTCATGGCAACCAAGACATTGTTCGTTGCGGAAAACACCCTTTATGGGGTTCGGCGGACGGAGTTCATCCCTGTTGTACATACCATCAGGGATATAATAACGATAGGCAGGTAAGGTCCTGTAAAACTTCCCATACTTACCTGGCCAAGGTGGCCCGTCTTTTGGGGGACCCATGTACTTGGCGTAAAGACCTGAAAAGAAGATCTTGCCAGAGTTATCTGGCTCGCCAGGCATGCCATATACTTCATGGGGTACCCAGTGGGTAATAATTTCTACTGCACCTACTTCATTATTTAACCCACCGTTGAAGGAATAAAAGAAACATATGCTGGCAACCAAACCGAGGATTAGTAGTACCTTCAACGATCTAGGCATCTTAAAAACTTCTCCTCCTTTCTATAAAAGATCTTCCCTCCATAGATCCTTTTAACTTTGACGCTCCTCCTCTTTTCACTTCTACTTCCCACCTCCTTTCTCCTTTCAGCAACTAATATCTGTCAGCGACTCAGTTACATGGAAAGGGGAATTATATTACTATTTCTTAAATTGTCAATAGAAAAATATGGTATCTACTAACTGAGTTTAGTCCGCCTCAGGTGGACTTTAAGGAGACAAAATATCCTGGTGAAAAAGGCCCAAAAGTGGTTCTAAGGCCGTGAGGGTGGTCTGCCTCAGGCATATACGCTCTTCTTTTGGGATATGAGGGATTACCGTCAGGACGGGGATTCCGGAGAGCCTTTCTATCTCTTTCTTGTTGTCATCCGTCAGCCCTTCGGCCTGCGGCCCATCGGGGGA
>JASEHG010000160.1 GCA_030018855.1 Candidatus Brocadiaceae bacterium | reverse complement strand
TACCCAACGCATAATGACGTGCCTCTACCTCAGAGTGTGGCTCATCTTCCTTAACAACAAGGGGCTTGTTAAAAAATACCTCCTCACATTCTAAAAAGCTAACCCTATGCCTTTCCCAGTTCTTTTCAATGTTACCTCTATCCCAATCAAAACCTTCAGCACGAGATAATATGTCCATTTAAGCACGCCTCTTTGTATATATCAAAGATATACAAATTAGATTGGCCTGTCAAGCCCTGTGAGGGTGAGTTAGAAAGTTCCCTTCTCCTTCCTTGACAATTCTACCTGCTATGCTAATATCTCGCTATGTCAAACTCTCCTGCCCGTAACCATGTCCAGGACAAGTCTATCTAAGGCAAAATTGTCACCCTGAGCGTAGCGAAGGATCTCGCATGGAGATTCTTCTCCGCCTTAGGCGGATCAGAATGACTACCGATGAAAGAGGCACTACTAGAACTAAGAGAGAAGGCGCTGGAGGAGCTTAAAAGTCTCCGTTCTGCCGAGGAACTGGAACTCTTCAGGGTAAAATATCTAGGCAGGAAGGGCCTCCTCAGCAAGTACATGGCCCAACTGTCCACCCTCCCACCAGATGAAAAGCGTGTAGTAGGAAAGCTGGCTAATGAGATTAAGGTAGAACTCACCAGGGGTCTTGAGGAGGCTTGTAGGGGCGTATTGCAATACGCCCCTACGAAGGTATCACCTGTGATGGACGTCTCCCTCCCAGGTCATATGCCTCCCCGTGGGCGTACCCATCCCCTGGTACAGACCATACAGGAAATAAAGGAAATCTTCGGCCGCATGGGCTTCCAGGTGGTCTCCGGGCCGGAGGTGGAGCTGGAGTATTTTAATTTTGAGGCACTAAACATACCCCCCGACCACCCCTCAAGGGATGATTTTGACACCTTCTATGTCTCTGACGACATCCTCCTGAGGAGCCAGACCTCTACAGTACAAATCAGGGTGATGCAGAAACAGAAACCCCCCATAAGGATAATTGCACCTGGCAAGGTGTTCAGGCCAGATACGGTGGATGCCCGGCACTCCTTCATGTTCCACCAGATAGAAGGGCTGATGGTAGAGGAGGGGGTGAACTTCGGTCACCTCAAGGGGGTGCTTTCCCTCTTTGCCAGGACCTATTTTGGTCCTGATACCAGGATGCGCCTCAGGCCCTCCTTCTTCCCCTTTACCGAGCCAAGCGCCGAGGTGGAAATCTCTTGCAGTCTCTGCAAGGGGAAGGGGTGCAGTGTGTGCGGCGGCAGTGGGTGGCTGGAGATACTGGGGGCGGGCATGGTACACCCCAACGTATTCAAGGCCGTGGGTTACGACCCCGAGCAGTACACAGGTTTCGCCTTCGGTATGGGGGTGGAGAGGATAGCCATGCTCAAGTATGGTATTGATGACATAAGGCTCTTCTTTGAGAACGACGTGAGGTTCCTGTCGCAATTCTAGTAGGGGCAATCCGCCTGAGGCGGACGGTTGCCCAAAATAATAGGGCAGGTGCAAGACCTACCCCTACACTAATTCAACCTTACGATTACCCTTTACTACCTCTCCGATTACCCCTCCCCCTTCCCCGGCCTCCCGGAGCATGTTGATGATAGAGTCTGTGTAATAATCCTTCACTATCAAGACCATCCCAATCCCCATATTAAATACCCTGTACATCTCCTTCTCAGGCACCTGGCCTAATTCTTTGATGAGGGAGAAAATGGGAGGGGGAGTCCAACTATCCTTGTCTATCCTGATGGAGCACCCTTCTGGCAGGATTCGGGGTATATTTCCAGGCAGGCCACCCCCTGTGATATGGGCAATGCCTTTTACCACATTTTTTACCTTATAGTGGGTCAGGAGATGTCCAATGGCCCTGGCATATATCCTGGTGGGCCTGAGGAGTTCCTCTCCGAGGGTACAGCCAAGCTCCTCCACCTCCTTATGTATGGGCCACTTAGCCTCCTCAAAGAAGACCCGGCGGACCAGGGAAAAACCGTTACTATGGAGTCCGTTAGAGCGTATCCCAATCACCGTATTCCCCGGGACAATACCCTTGCCCAGGATAATCCTCTTTCTCTCCGCTACCCCCACTACGAAGCCAGCCAGGTCGTATTCCTCCTCCTGGTAGAATCCAGGCAACTCCGGGGTCTCTCCACCTATAAGGGCACAGCCTGCATCCCTACAGCCTGCCACCATCCCCTTAATAATCTCATGGAGGCGGGAGGGTACTATCTTACTGCTGGCCATGTAATCAAGGAAGAACAGGGGTTCTGCCCCCATTACCAGTATGTCATTGACGCACATAGCCACCAGGTCTATCCCTACCGTGTCATGCTTATCCATCATAAATGCCACCTTTAGTTTGGTACCTACGCCATCGGTAGAGGAGACCAACACGGGTTGCTTGTAGGAGCGGAACAGGCGGTTACCGTAATTGAGGGAGAAAAGGCCACTGAACCCTCCGGGGCACTCTATAACCCTGGGGGTAAAGGTCTTACGCATGTCGGTATAGATGGACTGAGTAAACTTCTCCTTGGTGGAGATGTCCACCCCGGCCTCTTTGTAGGTTATGGGGGGCATGTTGTAGGGGCAGGTCTCGTACCTGCCCTGTTATTCTGGGCTCTCGTAAGGGCGACCCGCCGGGGTCGCCCCTACACTACAATGGTATGTTCTCCCACCCTCTCTTCCCTCTCCTCTGGGGTGGTAGGGATTCCCCCGCTGGGGGTCTTTTTCTCCTCCTCCCCTACGGGTATAGGATATTTGCCGGCAAAGCAGGCTATACAGTAATCCTTCGGGGAAGGGGTACAACTGAGCATCCCTTCTATGCTCAGGTAGCCCAGACTGTCCACGTCCAGGAATCCTGGCATCTCTTTCAAGGAACGGGTAGCGGCAATGAGTTCTTCCTTTATCTGGAAATCTATTCCGTAATAACAGGGGTAACGATGGGGTGGACAGCTTATCCTGACGTGGATTTCCTTAGCCCCCGCCTTTCTCAGCAGACCAAAACGGCTCTTGGACGTAGTCCCCCTCACGATAGAATCGTCTACTACTACTACACGCTTACCCCTGACGACCTCCGGTATTGCATTTAGCTTTATCTCCGCCTTGCGACTGCGACTGTCTGCCCTCGGGAGTATAAAGGTCCTTCCCACGTAGTGGTTCCTTATGAAACCCCTATCCAGCGGTATACCGGAGGCCTGGGAGTACCCCATAGCCGCAGAGTTGCCGCCTTCTGGTACGGGGATGACTATATCGGCTTTGGCGGGCTGCTCCTCCGCCAGCTTTATCCCCAGGGCCTTTCGGAAGAGGTGGACGTTCTGGCCGGCAAAACGGCTGTCCGGCCTGGAAAAATATATTAGCTCAAATATACAGTAGGAGGGCCTCTCCGGGGCAAACCTCTCCGCCCGCATCCCGTCCTTGTTTATATAAATTATCTCCCCCGGGGCTACCTCCCTGATATATTCCGCCCCCGCCTGGTCCAGGGCACAACTCTCCGAGGCCAGTACGTATCCTCCCTCTAGCTTCCCCAGGCAGAGGGGCCTGAACCCTCCCGGGTCTCTCACTGCAATCATCTCCTTTTGGGTGAGGATAAGGAGGGAGAAAGAACCTTTAAGGTTTTTGAAGAGTTTGCCCAGGTCTGTATTGAATTCTGACCTGGCCATGAGGTGTAGGATTATCTCTGTGTCGCACGTAGTCTGGAAGAGTGAACCCTGCGACTCCAGCAGACGCTTCTGGCTGACCGCCTCTGTCAGTTGCCCGTTATGGGCGATGGCTATCTGTGCGGCAGTGCTGCCCCCGAAGGCACATTCCCCCACCAGGGGTTGGGCGTTAAGTGGGTGGCTGAGTCCCACGGTGGAATAACGGACGTGCCCTATGGCGGCATGGTTCCTCAGTCTCTTCAAATCTTCAGGGGTAAAGACCTGGCTAACCAGGCCCATACCCTTATGCCACTGGATTACCTTGCCGTTGGTAGAGGCTATCCCGGCGCTTTCTTCACCACGGTGCTGTAGGGCGTAAAGGCCATAATAGACCTTATCTACTGCGTCAGGGCATCCGTAAACCCCCATGATGCCACAACCGTGTTTGATAGGCTCCCCTTCTCCGCTTGAGGCAGATTCGGGGTCAGGGCTTTGGCTTTGCTCACTACAAGGTTGTGTCATTCCATTGCTCCCCGCTAGGTTATCCGAGGGTCCATTTTAGATACGCAGAGGAGGGCGTTGCCTGGCATAACGGAACAATTATACCATGCCTGTTTCTGTAGTCAATCAAAAGTAGGGAGTAGGGGGGAGGGAGTAGGGAAATGAATTGTAAATTGTAAGTTGGAAATTTTAAAATTTCCAATTTCTAATTTTCAATTTCCAATAAAGGAATAGGGGTCAGGGGCCAGGGGTAGCCGCAGGCTTTAGCCTGCGTTCTGAGGCGGAGCGAACAATACACCCCTACAATTTGTAAGTAAGGTCGGGCAGGGGTAAACCCTGCCCCTACATGGCCCTGAATATAATACTTGACAGTCAAGGCAGAAAATTAT
>JASEHG010000015.1 GCA_030018855.1 Candidatus Brocadiaceae bacterium | reverse complement strand
CCTTCGCGAGAGTAGGGGCGTATTGCAATACGCCCCTACGGGCTTCGGCTCACTCAGAATGACAATCCTGGGCATAGGACATCTCCACGTCCCTGGCTAGTTGGGAGATTTTGGGTATGTAACGCTCCTCCATGAGGAGGTGGAAGGAAATTTTGTGGCCGTGGAGCCTCTTACTCAGGATGTACCCCTTTTGGTAAAGGTAGGCGGTCAACCTCCCGTCTTCTATCCCGCACGTAAGTCTTAGTTCCACGCATCTCCTGTCAAAGAACTCCTGCGTTCTCTTCTTGAGTTCGGAGAGGCCCTCTCCCGTGAGGGAGGAGATGGCCACCGCCTCTGGATACATGGATTTAAAGAGTGTCAGCGTGGCCTCTTCGGTAAGGGCATCTATCTTGTTCAGTACCAGGAGTGTGGGTTTTCGTTCGCAGTGTAGCTCCTTCAGTACCTCGTCAACGGCCTTAATCTGTTCCAGGGCCGCAGGGGAGCTGACGTCTACGACATGGAGTAAGAGGTCTGCCTGTTTGACCTCTTCAAGCGTGGCATGGAAGGAACTAATCAGGTGGTGGGGAAGCTTTTTGATAAAACCGACCGTATCGCTCAAGAGTACCCGCCTGGCATTCTCCAGGTGGAGGGTACGGGTCTTGGTGTCCAGGGTGGAAAAGAGTTTGTCCTCTACGATGACCCCTGCCTGGGTGAGGGAGTTCATGAGGGTGGACTTTCCGGCGTTAGTATAACCTACCAGAGAGACCTTGAGGCAGTTACTACGGGCGGCCACCTGGTGGTGTCTGCGGTCTTCAATCCCCTTGAGCCTCTTTCTGAGTTCAAATATCTTTTTGGAAACCAGACGGCGGTCTACCTCCAGCTGTTTTTCCCCAGGGCCCCTGGTACCTATGCCCCCCTCTATCCTGTCCAGGTGGACCCACATCCTCTTAAGCCTGGGGAGTGTGTATTCTAACTGGGCCAGTTCCACCTGTGTTTGGGCCTGTGAGGTACTGGCACGGGTGGCGAAGATGTAGAGGATGAGCTCGCTCCTATCCACTACCTTGGCATTGAGGAGATGCTCCAGGTTCCTTACCTGGGCCGGGGTGAGGTCATCGTCGCAGATGACTACGTCTATATCCCTGTCCCGGCAGAGGGCCGCTAGTTCTTCTGCCTTGCCTCTTCCAATGTAATAGGTAGGGTCAATCTTGTCCCTTTTTTGCAAGACATTCTCTACCACTTTTGCCCCTGCCGTCTCGGCCAGGCGGCCCAATTCTTCCAGTGAATCACCGTTGGCCGAACCTTTGGAAGGCAGGGTCCCGAGGAGGATGGCCCTCTCTGCCCTTACGGAGAGGTCTTTTCTCTTCTCTTCTATCACTTAACTCCTTAAAAAGGTGGTCAGTTTTCGCCCGCCTGAGGCGGGCGGCTACCTCCAAAAAATTATAGCACCTTGGGGACGTAAAGACTAGGGGCTAGGGACCAGGGGTTAGGGAAGTAAGATTGTTACTTCCTGAACCCCGGCCTCTAGTCCCTAGTTTTTAGCGTTTGGTCTGCATCTCCAGCAGTAAATCCTTGGGGAGGTTGAAGTTGGCATAGACTCCCTGGACGTCGTCATGGTCCTCCAGGGCCTCCATCAACTCTATCACCCTCTTTCCAGTGGCCTCGTCCACGTCAATAGACGTCTTTGGTGTCCAGGTAAGTTCTGCGGATTCAAAGGGGATGTCTCGTTCCTTGAGTATCTTTCTTATCCTATCAAAATCACTGGGGAGGCAAACGACCTGGTAGACCTGTTCCACAGAAAGGACGTCCTCTGCCCCTGCCTCCAGGGCAAGCATCATAAGTTTATCTTCTTCCACTTTTTTACTATCTACAATGAACATCCCCCTTTTTTCAAAGAGCCAGGAGACGCAGCCGCCAGCCCCAAGGCTTCCTCCGAAGCGTTCAAATATCTTCCTAATTTCTGAGGTAGTGCGGTTTCGGTTATCGGTAACTGCCTCTGCCATGACGGCCACCCCATTGGGGCCATATCCCTCGTAGAGGTATTCGTACAACTCCTCTCCACCTGCGGCAACCCCTGCACCTTTCTGTATGGCCCGCTCAATGTTGTCCTTGGGCATGTTGGCGTCTCTGGCCTTTTCTATGGCATATTGCAACTTTATGTTAAGGTCTGGATTCCCACCCCCCTCTCTGGCCGCGATAGTAATGTTCCTGGCCAGTTTAGAGAATATCTTCCCTTTTTTGGCATCTACTGCCCCTTTTTTCCTCTTAATGGTTGCCCAGTGAGAATGTCCAGACATTTTTGTTCCTCGCTATATTTCCTTTGATTACAGGCTTGGATATTCTTCTTTCTGAAGTTCTTCTTCAAGTCTCTTTAAGGAATCCAGTCTTTTACGTCTTTCCTGTATCCACAGGTGTATCTGTTCGTCCTTTGAACCCTTCAGTGGGTTCTGGAAGGCCTTCTGCCACTCCTTGTCGGCGGACTCCCATTGACCCAGGCTGTAGTAGACCTCTCCGATGTGTTTAAAAATCTCCGGGTCGGGAGATTCTCTGGCGGCTTCCAGGAGTTTCTGGAGGGCCTGCTCCAGGCGGGTATCCCCTTGCCCCTCCGTGGCCTGTTTATAGTATATCCAACCCAGACTATCAATATAGGCCCCGTTGTTGGGTTGTGCCTGGAGGGCCTTCTCTACCAGTTTCAAGGCCTCCCCGAGCTCTTTTCCCCTCTCGGCGTAAAAGTAACCCAGGAAGTTGCTGGCCTCATGAGAATTGGGGTCTATCCTCAGGACGTCCTTGAGTGCCTTCTCTGCGGCCTCCCCGTAATTGGCCGTATAGTAGAGGTTAGCCAGGAGGAGGCGAAGGTCCTTACTCTTTTCCTCTTCTACTGCCTTAACAGCCCCTTCCAACACCTCCCTGGCCTCTGCCTCCCTCTGCTGGGCGATGAGGAGTTGGGCGAGTGCAAGGTATTCCCTCTGGTCCTGACTGCCGCTGGCTATCTTTCTGAATAGCAGGTTAATAGCCTTCCCCTGGACGAATTCTGCGTCTTCAAGGCGGGAGGTCTTTTTATAGAGTCCAGCCAGATAGGCATAAGCTACCCATGTGTCCGGAGAGACATCCAGAAAGGCCTCGGCTTCCTTTATCGCCTCTTGCAGTTCCCCCAGTTCTTCATGGACCATGGCAAGGTACAACCTGGCCTGTCCCTGGGAGGGGCTAAGGGCCTTGGCCGCCTCAAGCCTCTCTTTGGCATTGAGGAAGTCCTTAGCCTCGGCATAGGCGATGCCAAGCTGGCAGGAGAGGAGACCCTCGTTTACGGAAACGTTTAATCGGAAGATATCCTTGAGGCAGGGGATGGCCTTAAGTGGCTCCCCTTTTTGCAGGTACAGGTTGGCCAGACGATACAGGGCATCGGCCACAAGGGTGTGGTCTATGTTGGTAACGTCACTCCTGGTAGCCCTGTCAAATGCCTTGATGGCCTCCTCCGTCCTTTCTTCTTTCTGGTAGATGTCCCCCAGGGTGTAGTGAATCCTGAAGTCGTCTGGTGAGATTTCGGCAAGTTTCTCTATATATTTCAGGGCCTGCCCTTTCTTTCCCACCTGCATATAACAACCTATCACGTATTTTAGGAACCTGTCGGACTGCGGGTCACCCTCCAGGGCCTTTTCAAAGTATTGGCCAGCCTTGTCCCAATCGCCGTCCAGCAGGGCATGGTAACCCGCACAAAAATTACTCAGCACCTCCAGGGAGGGGCCTGCCCCCCCTGTCGTAGGCTGGGCAATAGTGCCGGGCGGCGAGGTAGTGTCTACCTTAGCCCCGCCCCCTATTGGTGCGGGGCTGGGTCCGCCTAAGGCAGATGGGGTGGTTGGTCCGCCTGAGGCGGATAAGGGAGACTGGGCAGTCTGGGTAAGAGGGGCAGGGGACTGAGGGGCTTGAGCCTCTTCCAGTCTCTCGGAGGAGAGACACCCAGAACAAACTAAAACGTACAGACAAAAGAGTAGAACAAACATTACACCTTTCACTTATATCCCTAGTCGTCCGTTTTTGCTAATCGCCACCCTTATGTTTGCCATGGCAATGCGCATGGTCGTGGGTCTTCTTTTCGCACGGGCAGGTGGCAGACTTGCCCGTGCAGTGTATACAATCGGACCCATCCAGACAAAAGCAGGCAAGCTTAGCGGGGTCCTTGAGGAACTCGGCCCTGCATTTCTCCGAACAGAAGCTGTACTTCTTCCCGTTGTACTCCGTAACGTGAGGTGTGTCCTTACCTGCCTCCATCCCGCATACTGGGTCATAAACCTTTTTGGCCTCCTGAGCAATTGCCAGGGAGCTCCACCCTAATGCCAGAGAGGCCACCAGGGTTAATAGGCACGCTCTTTTAGACATGACCTTCCCTCCTTTTCCTTTAAAGAATGACTTTGTTAAGTGAGTACTCAATGATCCCTTCAGCCCCTGCCCTTTTTAATTCCGGGATGATGCGCCTGGCCACCGACTCATCTATAACCGTCTCTATGGCATAGCCTGCCCCCTCTGCCAGGGGGGAGACTGTGGGCCTTCTCAAGGCGGGGAGTTTCTTGAGCACCTGTTCCAGACTGCTGATGGGAACGTTCATCTTCAGACCTACCTTTTCCCCTGCGATGATGGCCCCTGTGAAGAGCATGGCCAGGTTTTCTATCTTCTCCTTCTTCCACGGATCTCTCCAGGAGTCGTGATTAGCAATAAAGAGTGTGGTGGACTCCATGACAGTATCCAAAATCCTGAGGTTATTGGCCCTGAGGCTGGAGCCGGTCTCGGTAAGTTCCACTATGGCGTCCACCAGGTGTGGGGCCTTGGCCTCCGTGGCCCCATGGGAAAATTCTATCTCTGCAGTGACCCCCCTTTCTGAGAGAAAACCCCTCGTTACGTTTACCAGTTCTGTGGCTATCCTCTTCCCCTGGAGGTCTGAGACCTTGCGGATGGGGGAGGCTTCCGGTACCGCCATCACCCAGCGGACCTTGGTAAGCTGTTGTTTGGCATAGACCAGGCTGGCCACCACCTTTACGTCTGAACCGTTTTCTTTGACCCAATCCGCCCCAGTGAGTCCTGCGTCTATTATCCCCTTTTCCACGTAACGGGACATATCCTGGGGGCGGATGAGCCGTCCTTCCAGTTCCTCGTCATCTATGGACGGGTAGTAAGACCTCTGGGGTACCCTTACTTTGTACCCCGCCCGTTTCATCATCTCTACGGTTGCCTCTTGGAGGCTCCCCTTGGGTATGCCTAATATAAGACTTGCCATTCAGGTATTTTCTTCCTCCCTGGTTACCTCGTCAATAAGTTTTGCTACACGTAGTCCCCTGTCCATGGAGTCGTCCAGACAGAAGCTCAATATGGGTACGTAACGGAGGCTCAGATGCTCTCCCACCAGGGACTGGATGTGCCCCCTGGCCTTTCCCAGAATCTCAAGGGTCTTTTTCTTTATATCCTCATCTCCCATGATGGAGACGTATATCCTGGCGGTACGAAAGTCTATGGAGGGTTCGGCCCTGGTTACCGTGACGAGACGGATCCTTGGGTCTTTTACCTCGTAGAGGAGGGCCTTGCCTGTCTCACGCCGCAGGGCCTCTGCCACTCTCTTAAATTTGCGGGTGTTCATAGTGAAAATTACAAATTCCAAATTACAAATTTTAAATTAAAACATGCAATTTGTAATCTGTAATTTATAATTTGCCTTTACAAGAGCTCCAATTCGTAGTCTATTAGCTCCACCTGTGGGAAGGTCCTGACGAAGTTCACCAGGGTGGATAGACTACCATTTACGTACCTCTTGTCGTTGCTCACCATAGCCGCCGCCAGTGTGCTGTATTGATGGTGGTCAAGGGCCTCCATCTCAGAGAAGGAGACATTGAAGTTCTGCCTTACCCTGTCTTTAAGACTATTTAGCACCCTACGCTTATCCTTCAGGGAGTGGGAATCCCTAATGATTAGCTTAATACTTAATATTCCAACAGTCATCCTGAAAAAAGAATTACAAATTACAAGTTTCAGATTCCAAACAATTTCAATTTGTAGTTTATAGTTTGCAATTTGTAATCTTTCAGTGCCTAGCCAAGGGTGCGGGCAATCTGCTGGATTTCATAGACCTCAATGGTGTCTCCCACCTTTATGTCGTCAAAACCGGCTATCTTTATCCCGCACTCAAGCCCTTGACGGACCTCCTTGACGTCCTCTTTTACAATCTTCAAGGAGGCAAGCTTACCCTCAAAAAGGACTGCACCGTCCCTTGTTACCCTAATCATGGAATTTCTATTTATCTTCCCACTCTTTACTACACAGCCTGCCACATTACCAAATCTTGAGATCTTAAAGACCTGCTTAATCTCCACCTGGCCGGTTACTACCTCTTTCTTCTCGGGTTCCAGCAGCCCTTCCATAGCGGCCTTTACGTCTCTGGTAATGTCATAGATGACCTGGTAGTGTCTAATCTCCACCCCCCTGCCTTCGGCCAGACCGGAAACGCCTTCTTCCAGAGCAACGTAAAAGCCTATAATAATGGCATCCGATGCGTCGGCTAGGATGACATCCGACTCAGTAATGCTCCCTATTCCGCTGTGGAGGGTCCTGACCTTTACCTCCCCGGTAGAAAGCTCCCCCAGCATATTTTCTAACACTTCCAGAGACCCCTTGACGTCGGCCTTCAGGATTAGCTTGAGTTCCTTTACCTTGCCTGCCTCAATCTTGGTATAGAGGTTCTCCAGGCTTACGTGGCTGCGTTCTTTGAGGCCGGCCTCTCTCAGTTGTTTCTGCCTGTCCAGGGCGATGCCCTTGGCCCTCTGCATATCCTTTAGTACATAAAATTTTTCCCCTGCCTCCGGGATGGTAGAGAGGTCGGAGACAGACACTGGATAGGATGGGCCTGCCTCTGTAACCGCTTGGCCCCTGTCGTTGTACATGGCCCTTACCCTACCCGAGGCCTGTCCGCACAGGAGTGGGTCTCCAAGGTGCAGTGTGCCATCCTGGACAATGACAGTAGCCACCACGCCCCTGCCCTCGTGGAGCCTGGCCTCCAGGACCACCCCCCTGGCCGGACCTTTGGGGTTAGCCTTTAATTCCAGTATCTCCGCCTCCAGGAGCAGTCTCTCCAAGAGTTCGTCCAGTCCCTTTTTAGTGGTGGCGGAGGTCTCTACAAAACCCGTCTTCCCGCCCCACTCCTCGGCCACGAGGCCCAGTTTGGCCAGTTGCTGTTTTACCCTCATAGGGTTGGCCTCTGGCTTGTCTATCTTGTTGATTGCTACCACTACGGGTACCCCTGCGGCCTTGGCGTGGTTCAGGGCCTCTTCCGTCTGGGGCATGACGCCATCATCGGCGGCCACTACCAGTACCGCCACGTCAGTGGCTTGGGAGCCCCTGGCCCTCATGGCAGTAAAGGCCTCGTGGCCAGGGGTATCAAGGAACACTACGGAACGGCCGTTGGTCTCTACCCGGTAGGCGCCTATGTGCTGGGTGATACCCCCAACCTCCCCGCCCGCCACGTTGGTCTTCCTTATGGCGTCCAGCAGGCTTGTCTTGCCGTGGTCTACGTGCCCCATAAAAGTGACTATCGGTGGTCTTGATACGAGGTCCGCTGTCCTAGAAGGTACCGCAAGCTCTACTTTCAGCTCCTCTTCGGGGCGTTTTGCCTTCTTGCACTCTACCTCTATTCCAAAGTCCAGGGCAAGGAGTGCCACGGTCTCTTCGTCTAGTGACTGGTTCATGGTAGCCCCGATATTGTGTTCCATCAGGAGCTTGGTAATGATATTACTAGCCTTTATCCCCAGTTTACTTGAGAGGTCTTTGACTGTTATAGGTGTTTCCAAGATAACTTTCTGTCCCTTTAGGAACACCTTGGGGGCGGTGGGGGCAACCTCTTTGGGCGCCCTTCTGACCCGCCTCCAGTGGGGTATAAAGGTTGGTCCTGCCGGCCTTCTCAAAGTAGGGTGACGAGAGATTTTGATAAACTTTCCTGATGGGGTAGGTTTTAGTGAAGGCTCGCCAGGTATGACTTCAGCAGGTTCAATTCTTGGTCTCTCTTTAGGTGGTAGTGGGGCAATAGGCAGTGGGGCGGTGGGCCGCTGGGTGGCTGTTGGTATCCTGGCCTCTACGACCTCTTTCTCTTGTCTCTCTGGGGGAGGTATAGGGGTTGTAGGGACCTCTTTGGGTCTGAAGAGGTTTCGTACGTTCTCTACGTCCTTCTCCTCTATGGTGTTAGCGTGGTGGGTGACATAAGAGAGGCCTAGCTCCTTACATTTTTCTATAATCAGGCCACTCTTTATCCCTAGCTCCTTGGCCAGTGCGCTAACCCTGATCTTTGTCATGGACTGCACCTTCTTTATTCTCCGAATTCTCCGATTCCTTCTCCTCAGAGACGGTGGTTAATTCTTCCTGCCCCATAGTCTCTACAGGGACTTCCTTTGCCTCCTGGGCAGAGGGAGTCCCTCTCAGAGAATACTCTTGTTCGGTCAGTATGTCAATGTCCCAGCCTGTTAATCTGGAGGCCAGGCGGACGTTCTGCCCCCTCTTGCCTATGGCCAGGGAGAGTTGGTCCTCAGGCACTACCACGGTAGCCTGTTTAGTCTCTGAGGATAGCACTATACCGGTGATTTCGGCAGGCTTTAAGGTATTGGGTATGAGTGCCTCGGGGGCCTCGTCCCAACGGATTATGTCTATCTTCTCCCCGCCCAGTTCATCTACGATGTTTTTTATCCTCGTCCCCCTAACCCCTACGCACGCCCCTACACAATCTACCTGGGGGGCTTCCGATAGTACGGCTATCTTTGTCCTGTAGCCGGCCTCACGGGCTATGGTCTTTATCTTTATGATCCCCTCGGCAATCTCCGGCACCTCCAGTTCAAAGAGCTTCCTGATGAAGTCCGGATGGTTTCTGGAGAGGATGATCCTGACCCTCTGGCCTACTTTGCTTACGTCTAAAAGGATGGCGCGGAGCCTCTCTCCTGGACGGTAGACCTCGCCGGGGATCTGTTCTGACTTGGGCAGGAGCGCCTCAGCCTTTCCTAGCATTGCCATTACGTTAGGGCCCTCCATACGCTGGACAATCCCTGTAACCAGGGTGCCCTTTTTAGGGAGGAATTCTTCGCAAATCACATCCCGTTCTGCCTCTCGTATCTTCTGTGTCATAATCTGCTTGGCAGTGTGGGCGCTTATCCTCCCCAGTTCTGCCGGGTCTATCTTCTTGTCCCCCTCCATGGCCGTAATTTCGCCTGTCTGCCTATCTATCTTTATGGAGATGTTCTCTTTAGAGACAAAGTGCTTCTTGGCCACCGCCAGGAGGGCAGCCTCTATGCCCTGGAAGATTATCTCCCTATCTATGGCCTTATCTTTATGCAGAGCTCCTACCAGTCTGAGAAGTTCTTCTCTATCCACTGGTGACCCTCCTACGGGATAAAAGAAAAGAGTGGGAATTCCCACTCTTTTTGACCCTCCTTATCCCTTTTACAAGCCTTGGAATCTATTGACCTTAAAACATATAATCACTCTCTGCCGTATGTCTGAGTTTTGCCTTTATATAAATTCTATCCGTTACCCAATTTTTGTCAAGGTTTTTTATATTGCCTCGGTCTATTAACAATGTATAATCTCCGTTTTATTGGCAAGACCTTCACTTGAGATAAGGAGTAACGGAAATCCCTATGATAGAAGGAGTAAGAATTAAAACCCTGAGGGTCATCCCAGATGAACGGGGACGGCTGATGGAGATACTAAGACGTGATGACGAAATCTTCACAAAATTTGGACAAATCTACATCACTACCGCTTACCCTGGGGTGATAAAGGCATGGCATTACCATAAGATACAAACAGATAATCTTGCGGCGGTAGCTGGCATGGCTAAGGTGGCCATCTACGATGCCAGAGAAAACTCCCCAACCTACAAAAAGGTAGAGGAGTATTTTATGGGCGTCCATAACCCCCTCCTCATCCAGATTCCCCCAATGGTCTATCACGGCTACAAGTGCATAAGTGTAGAGGAGGCCATTGTGATAAACTGTCCCACTGAATCTTATAACAGGACTAATCCTGACGAATGCAGGGTTGACCCCTTTAACAACGATATCCCCTATGACTGGCTTAAAAAGGATAGATAACCTATGAAGGGTGTAGTACCGGCAGGAGGCCTGGTCAAACGCCTTTACCCTCAACGAAGGTAACCAACAAACACCACTACCTACTCCAAAATCCTCCGGTTATGTTAGAAACCAAGGCCAGCATGGAACCCATCTCAGACTAAGGCAAATTCAGGGGTTCAGGCGATTCCTTCTGGAAATAATCCTTTGTCTTATCCCTCACCACATTGGAGAGGAATAGTAGGGCAATTAGGTTAGGCAGGGCCATCAGGCCGTTGGCCAAATCTGCAAAGTTCCAGACTATCTCCAGTTTTATCACCGCCCCCACTAACAGGGCCAACAAGAAGATGGCCTTATAAAACGGTACGGAGGCCATGCCAAGCAGGTGTTCCACGCAACGCTCTCCATAGTAGTACCAGCCGAGGATGGAGGTATAGGCAAAGAGGGTGAGGCTTAGGGGTACTACGCACCCCCCAACCCCTGGGAGTTGGGCCTGGAAGGCCCTGGAGGTCAGTACGGCACCATTCAAACCCTCTCTCCACAGGTCGCTCGTTATCACCACCAGGGCAGTCACGGTACATACTACTATAGTGTCCAGGAAGGGTTCCAGGAGGGCCACCAGCCCCCCCTTTGCCGGGTGGTCAGTCATTATGGCGGCATAGGCAATGGGGGCGCTCCCCAGACCTGCCTCGTTAGAGAAGACACCCCTGGCCACACCCATCCGCATGGCCAGCCACACACCACCCCCAGCAAAGCCCCCCACCACCGCCCCCGGTGAAGGGGTGCAGGAGATTATCTCCCACAGGGCCGGGATTATCCTGTGGCTGTTCAGGGCTAGGGACGCTATCCCTGCCAGGAGATAGCCCACCACCATGAATGGTACCAGGTAACTGGCCACCCTGGCAATACGCCTCAGTCCCCCTACTATCACTAAGACAGTGGCAAAAAATAGGACAACACCGATTATCCCCCTCAGGGAGGATAGACTCCATGGGGTGAGGCGTGACAGTGGTTCTGCCAGGGCGTTGCTTATGGAATTGGATTGTACCATGTTGCCTGCACCAAGGGCGGCCATGACACCGCAGGCAGAGAACATGAGGGCAAGGGGCCTGTAACGCTGACCGAGACCCTTCTCAATGTAGTACATCGGCCCCCCTTTGGTGTGTCCATACACGGACTTTTCCCTGTAGGTAAGGGCCAGGACGCACTCTGAATACTTGGTGGCCATCCCGAGGAGGGCTACCACCCACATCCACAGCAGTGCCCCAGGTCCACCTACCGATATGGCCGTGGCTACCCCCACTATATTCCCCGTTCCTATGGTAGAAGATAGGACGGTGCTCAACGCCTGGTAGTAGCTTAGTTCACCTAGTTGCCCCCTCTTTCCTCCGCCGGCTGAAAGATGGTGGGTAGGCAGGATAAACCTGAAGGCCGTCCCGAACCCCCTTACCTGGATAAACCGAAGTTTTACGGTAAGATAGAGTCCTGTCCCTGCCAGGAGGGCGCTGAGCGGGAGACCCCATAGGTAAGTGGAGACCGTCCACAGGAACTCGTTGAGGCTATCTAGCATAACGATGTTTCTGTGTGAGGTGGGCTGGATTTACCCCAGGCAAGACAGGATGGCCTCCCTGTATCTCAGAAAATCCTTCAGACGATGGTTAAGGATGTCTACCATTATAGAAGGCTCTATCCTGTCGTAGTGGTGTACAAGGATATTTCTAAACTTTGCCATCTTCTCCATGGCCTCTTGAAGCTCACCATGGAGGATACCTTCTTCTTTTAGTACCTTAAAGGTGTCGGCATAACTTACAGGGACACGATACCCTTTATCTGAAATAACGTGATTTGCAATGTCCACGCAAAGTTCTATCATTATTTGAAGCGTCCTTTCAGCAACCCGCTGGACCTTCCAGTCTTTACTGTACGCCTCCACCGTAATTGGAGTGATTTCTTTAACCTGGGCCAGGTGCCTCTCTAGTTCTGCAAACTTTCTCAGCACCAGGGGCCTATCTACCAATGCCAAATCTCCTGAAAAGTATGTCCTGTTCTTTCACCGAGAAATCAAAATACTCCCTCAAGGTCAGGGATTCAAAGGAGTGTCTTAAGGCCGGCAACTTGTCAACCAGTATCTCCTTGTGCCTGATTATCCTTGCCTTTAGAGGTAGGGGGGCCGTATTAAGTACAACCAGGTCTATCTCCTCAGTCTTCAAGAGTTCCGTCAACCTGCCCAATATTTCAAACTTTTCCTGTAAGATGTCTGAATCCTCTGCCAGATAGACTGCGATGTCAACATCACTCAAGGGCCGAACCTCTCCTCCAACCAGACTACCAAAGAGATAGGCAAAGACCACCCTGGGGTGGGCCTGGAGGTAGTCCTTTGCCCCAGGAAGGAGTTGGAGGATGTCTTTGGGAAGGGGATGGTATTTGATTGTCATAGGTCTGTTTGCATCGTGTGGGGTATGTCCACCCAAAAGGTATACCAGTAAAGATAGGCGGATACGTCTCCGCCAGAGGCGTGGCACGACCTGGCCTGCCTATCAGTACTGGACAAGGGAGAATACGTTGTAACCCTCAAGCGGCTTTCTGCCGCCCAGAAAGGACAATTCCACCAGGAAGGCACAGCCCACCACCTGGCCGCCCATAGACTCTATAAGCTTACAGCAGGCCGCCATGGTACCCCCCGTGGCCAGGACGTCGTCCAGCAGGAGCACCCTGTCTCCCGGTCTGACTGCGTCTTCGTGTATCTCCAGGCCATCAGTACTGTATTCGGTCTGGTAGGTTGCCTTCTTGCGGAGGTAGGGTAACTTGCCCGGCTTTCGTACAGGGACAAAGCCTGCTCCAAGGTTGTAGGCCACTGTGGGGCCGAGGATGAAACCCCTGGCCTCCGCCGCCACTACCAGGGAGATTGCCTGACGTCTGTAATGCTCGGTAAGGGCATCTATTGCCTCCTTGAAGGCCCTGGGGTCCTTTAGTAATGGAGTAATATCTTTAAAGACTATGCCTTTCTTAGGAAAATCCGGGACGTCTCGTATAAAGCTCTTTAGTTGGTTGTTTCCCAAGGTTGTTATGGCCCCTCCTGGGCGACTATCGCATAAAGTTTGCGCAGGGCCTCTCTCTCTATCTGGCGGACCCTCTCCCTGCTCAGGTGGAGTTCTTTACCTATCTCTCTCAATGTAATGGGCTCGTTGTTGTCCAGACCGAAGCGGTTCTTAATTATGAAGGCCTCCCTGCTGTCCAGGGTTTCCACAAGCTTGTGCACGCGCTCCTTTTCAAAGACCTCTAGGAGTTCTTCATCAGGGGTGCTAGTCCGCAGGTCAGCAATACCATCAATGAGCGTCCATATGCTATCAAGGTTGGGCTCGTCGGGGCCTGACTCGGTTGGGGTGGGTTCCACGGCATCAAGGGATACCTTTTCTTTTTCCTCTGGGGTATGATGACGCCTCTCTGCCACGTAGGCAGGTCTGCGTATGAATCTACCCGTGTTGGTCAAGGCCCGTCTTACGGCCTGTTTTATCCACCAGGTAGCATAAGTGCTGAAGCGGTAACCCTCGCTGCAGTCGTAGCCGTCTACGGCCTTTATAAGACCTATATTGCCTTCTTCAATAAGGTCTACGTCGGAGAGGCCGCGATAGCGGTAATGCTTGGCTATGCTAACTACCAGGGGTAGGTTGGACTCTATGAGGGTCTTTCTGGCCTCCTGGTCTCCTTCCGCTATCCGGTGGGCTAAGGCCCGCTCCTCTTCTGGAGTAAGTTTGCGCCTGACCTTACTCATCTCTTTTAGGTAGGTCTGGAGGTCTGATTCTATCCTGGCCATTACTTCGCTCCGTTTGAGGTTTCACCCTAGACCCGTCCGAAGTAGGGGCACGTTGCAACGTGCCCCTACACAGGTTTAGGCCTTTTCCGCCTCTTGTAGGGCCCCACGGTTGGTTGCCTGCCTCAGACTCAGGCCCAGCTTCCTTTGTCCTACGTCCAGCTTTATAATCTTTACCTCTACCTCCTGCCCTTCCGAGACTACGTCTTTAGGGTCGGAGACCTTCTTTTCGGCAAGTTCTGAGATGTGGAGGAGGCCCTCTACCCCTGACTCCAGTTCTACAAAGGCACCGAAGTTGGTGAGCTTGGTCACCCTGCCTTTTACTACGTCCCCTACACCGTATTTCTCAGATACTTTCTTCTCCCAGGGGTCTTCTACCAGTTGTTTTGTACCCAGGGCTACCCGTTTCTTCTCTTTATCTACCGATAGTACCACGGCCTCTATCGTCTCTCCCTTCTTAAAGACTTCGGACGGGTGGGTCACCTTCTTAGACCAGGATACGTCTGAGATGTGGAGCAGGCCGTCTATGCCCTCCTCAATCTCAACGAATACCCCATAGCTGGTAAGGTTTCTTACCTTCCCTTTCACCTTGGTCCCCGGGGCATACTTCTCTTCAATTACGTCCCAGGGGTTGGCCTCCACTTGTTTCATGCTAAGGGATATTTCCTGCTTTTCTTTGTTGACCTTGAGGACCACCACTTCTACCGTATCCCCGATGGATACCATTTCTGTGGGTTGGTTCACCCGTCTCGTCCAGGACATCTCCGATATGTGCACCAGTCCTTCAATGCCATCCTCTAGTTTGACGAAGGCACCGTAAGGCATTATGTTCACCACCTGACCCTTGGTCTTGGTCCCGGGGGGATACTTTCCTTCTACCTTTGTCCAGGGGCTTTCCAACTTCTGCTTCAGCCCCAGGGCTATCTTCTCTTTTTCCTTATCTACGTCCAGTATCTTTACCTCTACTTCTTGTCCGATTGAGAGCAGTTCAGAGGGGTGGTTTATCCGTCCCCAACTCATGTCGGTAATGTGAAGAAGGCCGTCTAGACCTCCCAGGTCTACAAAGGCCCCAAAATCGGCAATGTTCTTTACAATACCCTTTCTCAACTCTCCCACCTGGATTTCAGACAGTAGTTGTTGTTTCTGCTTCTCCCTGCCCTCTTCCAGGAGCTTTCGGCGGGAGACCACGATGTTTTGCCTGGCCTCGTCTATTTTGAGGATTTTACAGGTTACCTCTTTACCTATGTACTCTCCTATGTCTCCTGGGAGTTTGATGTCTATCTGGGAGGCGGGGAGGAAGACAGGTATGCCCAGGTCTACTAGGAGACCACCTTTTATCTTTCGCATGACACGCCCCTTAACTACATCCCCTTCCTTATACTGGGTTACTATCCTCTCCCAGCCCCTGATACGGTCTGCTTTCCGTTTGGAGAGTCTTATCAGCCCGGAATCGGCCTCCACTGCCTCCAGGAGCACCTCAATTTCGTCCCCTACCTTTACCTCAGACAGGTCTTCAAACTCCTCCGAGGGGACTGCCCCTTCGGACTTGTAACCCCCATCCACAATTACCTCTGTGGGTGTTATTGCCAGCACCCTTCCTTTAAGGATAGAGCCCACTTCAAAGGATTTAATGGATTCGGTATAGAGCTTCTCCATCTCTTCAGGCACCCTGGTCCCCAGGGCATCCTCTACTTCTCTGCTAATCGCTTCCTGGTCTATTTCAAATCTTCTGAATAAGTCTAGCTTTGGCATTTAGCTCCTTCCTTAATCCTAAATCCCTTTGAACCTTTAAACCCTTAAACCCTTGAAGATGGAGACCGATTCTCCCTCATGGGGGTCTGTAAATCTAACATCTCTTGCCTTATCCTCTGAGAAAGCCTGCTCTCGGGTCCATCCCAGTAAAGGGGTGAACCGAAGGCCACTTTTATAGGCTTAAACCGGAACAGCTTCCTCGTCCTGGGCCAGGCCTCGTAGGCCCCATGTATCACGGCCGGTATTACCGGGGAACCAGACCTGTGGGCTATCAATTCTATCCCTGGGTGCAGCTCTCCAATGGAGCCGTCCCAGGTACGGGTCCCCTCGGGGAAAATCAGTACAATCTTCCCCGCAGCCAACCTATTTATGGCCTCCCTAAGGCCACCACTGTCCCGGCCTCCCTCTTTCAATGGGAAGGCATTCAGAGACTCTATAAGCCCACGGAATAGGACGCTTTTATAAAAGAGAGACTGTCTCGCCACGATGTGTATCTGGCGGGGGAGTCCTACTCCTATGAGAAGGGGGTCCATGTAACTTTGATGATTACTTACAATAAGGACCCCACCCTGGCAAGGTATATTTTCCCTACCATAGGCCCTATATCTTAAAAGGGCGCAAAATAGAGGCTGGGCCAGGATACGTAGTAACCCGTACCAGAGGGCCCTCAACACCTCTTTCAGGGACATATTTTACCTTACCTACCCTCCTCTTTGCAAGACAGTAAATAGTAGGCAGTAAGCAAAAATCCAAATGTCAAACTAGTCAGCAATCAGCGGGTCAGCAGTCGGTAATCAGCAGCCAGCTTGCTGATAGCTGATTGCTGATAGCTGACTACTGATAAATTTTGCATTTTTAATCCTGCCTACTCCCTATTGCTTACTAAGATGCCTCGGTGTTTAAATCTTCTTCAACAACGCTTCCACTACCTCTTCCGATGTAAGGTCGGTAGTATCAAAGTATATAAAATCATCACCCATCTTCAGGGGTGAGGCCTCTCTGGAGGTGTCTCTCTCATCCCTTTTCTTAAGTTCTTCCAGGACGTCCTGATAAGTTATCCCCTTCGTGGTCTCAAGGAGTTCAAGGTATCTCCTCCGTGCCCTCTCTTCCACCCCGGCATCCAGATAAAACTTTCTCTCGGCACTGGGAAAAACTACCGTGCCGGTGTCCCTCCCCTCGGCCACAGCACTTACACCCTCTGACGCCATCCTCTGTTGCTCTACCAGCCTCTCCCTCAACGCAGGGCGGCTGGCTATATAGTGGACGTTCCCCGTCACCTCAGGGGTGCGTATTGCCTCGCTCACGTCTTTGCCGTCTAAAAAGACCCTGGTACCGCCCTCGGAATTCCTGAGTTCTATCTTAGTTTCCTGCAAGAGTTGCTTGAGGAGGGCTTCATCCTTCATATTTACGCCCACCCTCATAGCCTTCAGGGTAAAGGCCCTGTAAAAGGCCCCTGTGTCAATGTACCTGTAGCCCAATCTCTTTGCCAGGGTCTGGGCGACGGTGCTCTTGCCAGAACCTGCAGGACCATCTATAGTTATAATCAAAGATGCCGACCCTTCCCTTAGTACAATGGAAGTAACTCCTGACTTTACCAAAAGGTTACTGTTATTTCAACTGATTTTTACGTCCTGTTGGCCTTCAGCTTACCTTTAGCCGATTGCTGGCAGTCGTTGTAAGAAAACCCCTTGATTTTTGGCAAGGGCTGGGGTATTTTCTTTGGAAGGGTGTCAATTGGGAAAGGAGGTCCTGATGGAATACATTTCAATGGATAGATTCTGGAAGGTAGTCATAGTGGCCTTTGTAGCTGGCCTGTACTTCCTGGGCTATGCCACCATCTCCAGTAGGAACGTCCCTATCCTCCCTATGAGGGGAGTGGCCCTGCCACCCCTGGAGGCCAGTCCTCATGTAGAATGGAAACTCTCACCTGAGATGACTACCCCCGAAGAGGTCGTAAAATTTGTTAATTCCCGTGAGTTGCACAGTTTCCAGGTACTCACAGACGTCCATCAGGGGGGCTGGCACTTTCACGTTATTTATGAGTAGTTAATAGGGGCACGGGGACTCACCCTGCAAGACCACACCTTCTACTAAAAGGAGCACCATGACAGGAGGGCCAATCCAGGGGCTTATAAGCCTTTATGAACTCATCCTCTTTGTGAGGATTTTCCTTAGCTGGATACCCCACGAGAGTGACCACCCGGTAGTTGAATTCCTCCACAAGGTTACAGACCCTGTGCTGGAGCCAGTAAGGAAGGTAGTCCCTCCTGTAGCTAACATAGACGCCTCCCCCATAGTCGTCTTCTTCGGCCTGGAGTTACTCAAGCGTATCATCATTTTCTGACCTATGTAGGGGCAATTCCCGCCTGAGGCGGATTTTCAACATGAATTGCCCCTATGTCCCTGACAGAGGATACTACAATGAGACCCACACCCCAAGAGCTGGCAGGGATGATTGACCACACCCTGATAAGACCTACTGCCACCCAGGGGGAGGTAATCAAGCTATGCCAGGAGGCCGTGACCTATAGTTTCTGCACCGTAAGCATCCCGCCTATCTACGTGCCATTAGCCGTCAAGCATCTTAAAGATACAAAAATAAGAGTGGGTACGGTAGTAGGCTTCCCATTTGGATACCATCACCCTGAGGTAAAGATGATGGAGACCGCCCTGGCTATCAGGGAAGGGGCAAGGGATATAGATATGGTAATGGACATTGCCGCCATGAAGTCAGGAGACTTCTCTCTGGTTAAGAGGGATATAGAAGGGGTGGTACGTACGGCCAATGGTGCCACGGTGAAGGTCATTCTTGAGACTTGTTACCTGACAGAGGCAGAAAAGCTAAAGGCATGTGAGATACTGGTGGAGGCCGGGGCCCATTTTGCCAAGACCTCCACTGGATTGGCTGGAGGGGGCGCTACCGTAGAAGACATACGTCTGCTCAGACGCCACCTCCCCCACTATGTAGGGGTGAAGGCCGCAGGAGGGATAAGGGACTGCCAGACGGCTATGGCCATGATTGAGGCAGGGGCCAACAGGATAGGCACCAGCACCGGCCCTGCCATCGTTGATAGCTGTAGATTAGGGGATAGGGAGTAGGGAGTAGGGAGTAGGGAGTAGCAAGATTTTATATTGCTATCCCCTA
>JASEHG010000159.1 GCA_030018855.1 Candidatus Brocadiaceae bacterium | reverse complement strand
CATTGACCAGATAGTCTATAAGCTCTACGGGTTAACGGAAGAGGAAATAGGGGTAGTGGAAAAAGGTTCAAAAGTTTAAGGGTTCAAGAATTTAAGGGTTCAAAAGTTCAAGGAGGAGTGAAATATGAATAAAGCCGAGAGCTTTGAAGACCTGATAGTATGGCAGAAGGCAAGGGAGCTAGTGAAGAAGGTCTACGAACTCACAAAGGGCAAGGAATTTTCAAAAGACTTCTCTCTTGTAGACCAGCTCCGAAGGGCCGCCGTCTCCGTTCTCTCAAACATCACCGAGGGCTTTGAGAGGGGTTCAAACGTGGAGTTTATCCAATTCCTGTACATGGCGAAAGGTTCATGTGGGGAGGTAAGGGCACAACTATACGTGGCAAGGGACCAGGGGTACGTAAATGCAGAAGATTTTGACTCCATAAGGGGGTTAGCAAGGCAGGTGGGTGGAATGTTAGGCAACTTTATTGAGTACTTGAAGGGTTCAGAACTCAAAGGCGTGAAGTTCAAGACACCACCGAGAAAGAGTTGGATGGAAGAGTCCAGGGAAATCCTTAACAGGTTAATGAAAGAACAAGGAATAAAACCGCGAGAAATCCCAAACCCTTGAACCCTTATACTTTTGAGCCCAAATTTTACGGGTTTTTGAACCCTTCAACCTTTAAGCCCTTGAACCCTTGAACTTTTGACCCTTAAACCTTTAAACCTTAATCTTTTATGAAGGCCGTAAGCAAACTCCTGGCAGACGTAACAGAACCCCAATTTGAGGCCATAACCCACCTGGAAGGCCCGTTACTAGTCCTGGCCGGGGCAGGCAGTGGCAAGACCAGGGTCATTACCAGAAGGATATGCTACCTCATAGAGAAGGGGGTAAACCCTTACAACGTCCTGGCCCTCACCTTCACCAATAAGGCCGCCGACGAGATGAAAGAGAGGGTACTGGCCTATTACAATTACCCCGGGCTGTGGGTGTCCACCTTCCACTCCATGTGCGCCCGTGTACTGAGGTCTGAGGGCAATATTGAACGCCTGGGTTATACCCGTTCCTTTAGTATATATGATACGTCAGATACCATAGGTACCATCAAGACTGCCATGAAGGAACTGCAGTTAGACCCCACCCACTGGAAGCCCGCCACCCTGGCCGCCACCATCAGCAACGCCAAGAACCGCCTCCTCAGTCCTGGTGGTATGCTAAAGGAACGCTCGGATTACTACCATCAGGTGGCCCAAAAGGTATATAAAAAGTACCAGGAACTCCTCATGGCCAACAACGCCCTGGACTTTGATGACCTCCAATTAAAACTTATAGAACTCCTCTCCAAAAACCAAGACGTCCTTGACCATTATCAGGAAAAATTCCTCTTTATCCTCATAGACGAATACCAGGACACCAATTTTGCCCAATACCTCATACAGAAGTTACTCTCAAAGAAATACCGCAATATCTGCGTCACTGGGGACCCCGACCAGTCCATCTATGGCTGGAGGGGCGCCAACCTGGGCAACATACTGGACTTTGAGAAGGACTACCCCGATACGAAGGTAGTCAGGCTGGAGCAAAATTACCGTTCCACCAAACGCATCCTCCACCTTGCCAGTGGACTTATCCTGCATAACAAATTCCGTAAGACCAAAGGACTCTGGACGGAAAATCCGGAAGGGGAGCCGGTTACCGTCGTACATTGTGAAGACGAAAGGACTGAGGCAAAAGAGGTTGCCTCAAGGGTCAAGGAATTACAGCAAAGGTCCAAAAAATACTCCGATATGGCCATATTCTACCGTACCAATGCCCAGTCCAGGGTGCTGGAAGAGGCCATGAGGTCTTATGGGATACCCTATATTATCGTAAGCGGGGTGGCCTTCTATCAGAGGAGAGAGATAAAGGACATCCTCAGCTACCTCAGGTTACTGGTAAACCCCAGGGACGAGGTGGCCTTTGAGAGGATAATAAATACGCCCCACAGGGGTATAGGCCAGACTTCTGTGGAAAGGCTTAAGACAGAGGCGGTTAACATAAATAATGACTTTATCCAGGTGGCCAGCTCCGAAATCAGTGGAATAAAAGGCAAGGCAAGGGGGGGGCTGGGGGCATTCTCTGAACTCTACAAGGTGCTCAAGGCAATGTCGCGCTCCCCGGTGAGACCCCTCATGACAGAGGTAATTGCAAGGACGGGATACACCGCCTATCTTGAGTCTACCTTTGCCCACCAGATGGAGACAATAACAGAGAAGAAGGCCAACGTGGACGAACTCGTCAATGCGGCGGAGGAATATGACAAGACCCACCCCGAGGGCTCCCTGGAAGACTTCCTGGAGAGGGTGGCCCTGGTGCAGGATACGGATAGCTGGGATGGGCACACGGAGGCAGTAAGCCTCATGACCCTACATGCGGCCAAGGGGCTGGAGTTCCCTGCGGTGTTCATCTGCGGACTTGAGGAAGGACTCCTGCCCCATTCCCAGAGTCTACACTCAGAGACGGAACTGGAGGAGGAACGACGCCTCTTCTACGTAGGCATCACGAGGGCCAAAGAGGGGCTGGTACTCCTGCACACCACTTATCGTTCCAGATACGGACTGGAGGTGTCATCTATCCCTTCCAGGTTCTTACAGGAACTGCCAAAAGAGGTTGTGAAAGAAGAGGATAAGACTTCACCTGCCGAGGGGTCCTCTTATAAAAGAGAGGCCGTAAGGAGGGTAGAAAGGACTTTTACTGACGAGAGGTTCTCTTGTGAAGAGGAGGTAGTGTCAGCAGGAGGGTTCTTCCCCGGTCAGAAGGTAGAGCACCCCACTTTCGGTATCGGCAGGGTAAGAGAGGCTACAGGTGATGGAAAAGGACAGATGGTGGTAGTAGACTTCCCCGTAGGCAGGAAGACCTTACTGGTGGAGCATGCGAGGCTTAAAAAGATAGGCAGTAGGGGCAATTCATGAATTGCCCCTACATGACGGGGAGGTTGCAGGGGCATCCGCCTCAGGCGGACCGTGCCCTGACCACTCCACGCAGGCCCAGGAAAATTTTGTTGACAATAGTATGGACGGGACGCATAATTTTTGAAGTTTAATCTTGTAACGGAGGAGCCATTGGAACTTCATAGTAGCGATTCAATATTACAATTGTCCCAGACGACCACCTCCGGCGGGATGGCATCCGCCTCAGGCGGACTCCCGGCAGTGGTAGGGCCACGCCCACCGATAGTGATAGCCACAGAGAGGAAAGCCCCTTCAGAAGAGGTATCCCCTCAGCCCCTTTCCCCCTATGACGTAGTAAAACTGGCCCGACACCCCCTGAGGCCCTTAACCTCCGATTATATTACCCTCATGTTGGACGATTTCATGGAACTCCACGGAGACAGGCACTTCTGGGACGACAGGGCGATGATAACAGGCTTTGGCAGGATAGATAATCACAGGTTCATGCTCATCGGACAACAAAAGGGGAAAAACACCAGGGAGAGGCTCCTATGCAATTTTGGGATGCCCAACCCCGAGGGCTACAGAAAGGCGCTGTTAAAGATGAGGTTGGCAGAGAGGCTGGGGCTCCCAGTGGTTGCCCTTATAGATACCCCGGGTGCCAACCCGGACATAGGGGCCGAGGAGAGGGGACAGGCCTACGCCATAGCTGAAAATATATTCCACATGATTGGCCTCAAGACACCCATAGTGGGCATAATAATAGGAGAGGGCGGCAGCGGAGGCGCCCTCGGGATAGGAGTTGGAGATAAATTCTCTATAATGGAATACGCCTATTGCTCGGTCATCTCTCCGGAAGGGTGCGCCGCCATATTATGGAAGGATGCAGAAAATGCCCCGGAGGCCGCCGATGCACTAAAATTGACGGCCAAAGACCTCCTGGGACTGGGTCTGGTAGAGGAGATTATCCCAGAGCCAGAGGGAGGCGCCCATCTAAACCCCAAGAAGGCCGCCGAGACCCTGAAGGCACATATCCTGAAGTGCCTTGAAGAATTAAAGACCATTCCCCAGGACCGCCTCCTCCAGCAACGCTACAGCCGTTATGAGAAGATTGGCAGGTTTAAAGAAGTACCAGCAACCTAACCCCGGGCAATATACACACTCCCTCCCCTATACGTAAGCTAATTATTTACATGGATTTGTGATGTATTTTTCTTCGGTTGTTGACAAGCTTGCCCAATCAGGTATAATATTAAGGTTGGGGATAGGGAGATAACCCTATACCCTAAGCTATTGTTCTTTGAAAAGTAAGCATAGAGCCCAAGAGATGGTCTTGTGAAACCGAGTTAGAAGCCCGCGAAAAGCCGGGATGAGATTTTCTTTTATGGAGGGTTTGATCTTGGCTCAGAACGAACGCTGGCGGCGTGGATTAGGCATGCAAGTCGAGCGAGGACCGAGGCCGAAAGGTCTTGGAGCCGAGCGGCGAAAGGGTGAGTAATACATAGATAACCTACCTTTGGGAGGGGGATAACGGCGTCCGCAAGGACTTTAGCGAAAGTGCAGCTAATACCCCATAAAGCTGCAGGTTGCATAACTATGCAGCCAAAAGGTGGCGCGAAGGCGCTTCTGCCC